>JANNFM010000569.1:0-1842 GCA_031379795.1 Alphaproteobacteria bacterium | reverse complement strand
CCTTCGTCTCTGTGAAACCGTCCGGAACCTGTGCAACCTGCGCCGCAGCCGGCCCCGCAAATGCCGCGACAACAATGGCAAATAGCGCAGCGCTCAGTCTCATCGCAGTCCTCCCCACGACAAACCGCGACGCCCCCACCGGAGGCGCCGGTCAGCGCGGCCAGAATTCTACTCGACCTGCGTACGAATGCTACCTGGGCGAACCCCAACCTGCAAACCTGGTCCGCAGACCGGCGGCTTCGAAATGCGAGACATTGCGTAACTGAGGTAGCCCCATCCAAGCCTGACGAGGCCCATCTTTCGCGCTAACATGACCTCCGGCGCACCTCGTACCAACGTCCTCGCCAAAGGCCCGACATCATGCCCACTGACCCCGGTGCCGATCCAACGTCGAACGGCCCCGGCTCGTCGGACAACCGCCTCCTGATCGAAATCCTGAGCTGGGACTGGGCCTTGCACGTGGGCATGGCTCCGGGCGCGATGCCGGCTGAACACCGATACCAGGGTGGCCTGATCCACAGCCGTGGGCTTGATATCACCGGGCAGGTCATCACCCCCGACGTCAGCCAGGGACAGACAGTCCGGATATGGATCGCCCCGTTCGCTCCAGACCTCGACTTTGGCCCCGATGGCCTCAGCGACGTCGGCCAGTGTCACCCGGGAAATCAGCGCCGTGGCACCGCCTTCGAGGTCAGCCTGATGTTGCCGCAGGACGCCTTGCCAGCGGCCATCACCTGTCTGTCGACGATCTGGAAATACCTTCATCTCTGGACGACCGAACCGCCGCCCCATGAGGCCCGCGTCACCGACTTCGCGTTCTCAAGGCAAAACGACTGAGGGCCGCCATCAGGCCCAGAGCCACCTTCAGCGGCGCCTCCACGCAGGCGGCGTCGCGCTCGCCGACGGATCCACGCAGAATGGTTGTCTCGACTAAGCGGCCTTGCGATCATCCGCCGAGGCGCGTCGAAAAACGTTGCCACTCAGTATGTTGGTCAGTGTGCTATCGTCGCCCGTCATCTCGCGAAGACGTTGCACGTGCCTGTGACCCGCGAGGATTGACGCCAGAGCGCCAATGAGCGCCGGGACGGCAATCTCTGCAACTACGATCAGTGGGGCCATCCGCCTACCTCTCTGTGGTTGCCGTATGTAGTACGGCCTTAGCCAAGTTGATACCCAGCCAATTATGAATTCTTACAAACTTGACACACGCGCCGGATTGCTAGGATCGCCCACAATTCGGGCGGCAAGCCCTAGTTCGAGGTAGATCGATACAAAAGCTGCACCAATTGCCAGACCGATCGCGAGGTTTAGCGGGTTGCCGCGTGCATGGCCCGTTACCACCCCAGCATACTGTATTGAAGCCAGCACCAAGAAAACGATCGCGACCGCAGTGAGCACGGGAACCGCGCGGCCTCGAATGGCCTGTTCGGGCGCCTTTCTCACAAGGGTGACAAGGCTCGTGCTCGTCAGAGTAATACCTATGAACAATACGTCCATAGCCCACCCTCCAACGACGTGGTTGGACGCTGCGGGCTCCATCGTCACATAAGCGCAAGCATGTGCGAACAATGGAATTGCTCCGATCACGAGTCCGGTGATCCACTCACCGAATGCGCGGCTTACGTCTGGCTGCATTCACCACCCCCGCGCGATATTGTGCATTATTCTCGTCTCGGGCAAGTGAGTCTGCACAGCATTTGGTTGCCAGGATGACTCAGGAGCAAAATAGCGACGACTGCGTTCGAAGGGGCCACACGCCCCCTTAAGTCCCCCGGCAGCCCTCAGCCTGGCTCCGGAGCTTGGTCAAGGACGCGTGCGCCAGCACGCGCCGCCCCGCGGCGG
>JANNFM010000530.1:0-16098 GCA_031379795.1 Alphaproteobacteria bacterium | reverse complement strand
TCTGGTGGCCGGCGTCAAGCGCGTTGTGGTGGTCATGGAACACACCGAAAAGACCGGCGCGCCCAAGCTGCTCGAGGCCTGCACCCTGCCGCTGACGGGCCAGAAGGTGGTGGATCTGGTGGTGACGGAGCTGGGCGTGTTCGACGTCTCGCGGGGACGGTCGCCGCTGACCCTGCTGGAGATGGCACCGGGCGTGACCCTGGATGAGGTGAAGGCCAAGACCGGGGCGGTGTTTCGGGTGGCCGCGACCGTCTAACGCCAGCGCAGGAGCCACGGCCCCAGCGCGGCGCCCAGACCGGTGCTGAGCAGGACGCCCAGGCTGTACCAGGTGGCGAGGAAGGCGACCGAGGTCTCGGGACAGTGCAGGCCGTAGGCTGTTGCGGCGACGCCTCCGGCGAAGAGCCCGGCTGCCCCGCCGGCCATGGCCAGTCGCGTCGGGGCGAACCTGCGCAGGGTCAGCAGTGTTCCCGCCAGAATCGGCAGGGCGAGGAGCAGGATGTACACCGGGCACCGCCGGGCCGAATTGCCCATCCAGAGGTCCATGCGCGCGCCGGGTGCCGTGGCCATCAGCTGCAGGGTGCCTGCGGCCAGCAACACCAGCAGGATCGCCCCGGCCAGCAGCACGCCAACGCGGCCCGTCCCTGCCGGACGCGACAGACGCTCCAGCGCCAGATAACCGCCCAGCCCCAGCAACGCCGCATAGCTGGCCTTGATCCATAGCATCGGGCCGTGCATCGCGTTCATCAGGTCCGCCCGAAGGCCCAGCCACCAGACCACCAGCGCCAACGCCACCAGCCCGCCCGTGACGGCGACGCCAATGATGCCGCGCGAGACCTGCCCGGCGGGCGCGGGCCGCAGGTCGGCGCTGAGCGCGTCGATGAGTTTCTCAGTCTCCACGGGGACCCACCTTCGCCATCAGGGCCTTCAAGGCGCGATGCAGCGACACCTTGGCCGCACCTTCGGTCATGCCGAGGCGTTCGCCGGCCTCGGCCAGACTCAGGCCCTCGATCCGCACACCGCGCACCAGTTGCTCCTGCTTTGCCGGCAATCCGCCCAGCAAACGGTCCAGATCGGTGTTGATCTCGCCGCTGGGCTCGACGTCGACCCAGAGCGTTTCGGCGACATCATCGAGGGGCACATGGCGCCGAACACCACGCCGGCGCCAAAAGTCGATCAGCTTGTAGCGGGCAATGGCATAGGCCCAGGCCGTGAATGGCTGTGTGACATCATAGGTCATGCGGCGTCTGTGCACGGCGAGCAGGGTTTCTTGCACCAGGTCCTCCGCTTCCGAGACGTGATCCGCACCCAGTCGGCGCGAGAAATAGGTCGTGAGACGTCCATTCAGAACGGTCAGCACCTCGCGCCACGCCACACCGTCCCCGGCCTGGGCGCGGAGCATGAGGGCTTTCAGCCGAGGCTCAACGTCGAGGAACACCTTTGCTCCCTGTGAAGCGAGTTCGCAGCAGGTCCGGAAACGTTACATCCGGGTGCGGCAAAAAAGAATCGCAATGTCTGTAACCTGCGTTGGCCACGCCGCGAACTAGCTCTCGACTGCGCCAATGGGGCCGGTCGCATTTGGAGTTCCACAACATGAAAACCGTACAATCGACCCTGGCCGCCGCCGCTGTCCTCGCCCTGATGGGGGGTTCCGCCATGGCCGCTGATGCGATGATGGCCAAGAAGCCGGTCGCCATGGAAAAGTGCTTCGGCATCTCGCTCGCCGGCAAGAACGACTGCAAGGCCGGCGCCGGCACCTCGTGCGCGGGCACGTCCAAGGTCAACTACGACGCCAAGGCGTTCAAGGAAGTGCCGGTCGGCACCTGCGTCACCACCAAGACCCCCAAGGGCATGGGCTCGCTGACCCCCAAGGCCTGAAACCCCGCGAATCCGGAGACATCGCGTGACCCCGCTCCTCACCGCAGGCCTTGGTCTGAAGCCGCAGCACTATGCGGAGGCTCTGGCCTGTGAGGCCGATGGTCTGTGGTTCGAGGTGCATCCGGAAAACTATATGGCGTCCGGCGGGCCCAGACTGGCCTGGCTGGACGCCATAGCTCGCGACAAGCCGCTCTCCCTCCACGGGGTGGGCCTGTCGCTGGCCGCGGACGAGGCGCCCGACGAGGATCACCTCGCCGCCCTCAAACGCCTCGCAGACCGGTGCCAGCCGACCCTCGTGTCGGAACACCTGGCCTGGTCGATGCGGCAGGGGGTCTATGCCCCCGACCTCCTGCCGTTTCCGCGTACCCGCCAGGCCCTGGCGCGGATCTCGGAAAATATTGACCGGATGCAGTCGATGCTGGGACGCCAGGTCCTGATCGAAAACCCCTCCCTTTACCTGCCACTGACCGGCCACGATTTCGGCGAGGTCGAGTTCCTGACGGCGCTGGTCCAGCGGACCGGCTGCGGGCTGCTGCTGGACGTGAACAACGTCTACGTCAGCGCCAACAATCTCGGCTTCTCGGCTGAAGCCTATATCGATGCCGTGCCTGCCGCTGCTGTGGGTGAAGTCCATCTGGCCGGACACGCGGCTGACGCCAACGAAGGGCAGAGGCTGTTGATCGACACCCACGGCGCGCCAGTCGCCGAGGCGGTCTGGGCACTCTATGCCCGGCTCATCGGCCGCATCGGCGCGCGCCCGACCCTGATCGAGCGCGACGACGACATCCCGGCCTTCGAAGACCTGATGGTGGAGCGCGATCGCGCCCATCGCGTGCTGAGCCGCGAGACGGTCGATGCGTGACAATTTCCATATGAGCTTTCTGACCGCCATCGCCGGTGACCCCGCCGCGATCGCGCCCTGGTGCACGGGATCTGCGGCCGTGGCGGGCCTGTCGGTTTATCGCAACACCATCGCCAAGGGCTGCGTCGACGCGCTGGTCGCGCAGTTTCCCACCGTGGAGCGCGTCGTCGGGCCCGCGTGGCTGTCGGCGGCAGCGGCGGCCGTTGGCGAGACACGCCCCCCGCGACCGGCGTCGCTGCTAAGCTATGGCGCGGCGGTTCCCGCCTGGCTCGGCAATTTCCCGCCGGCTGGCGACAAGCCGTTTGTGGGTGGTCTGGCCGCGCTCGACCTGCTTTGGACCGAGGCGCACCTGGCCGCTGATGCCGCCCCGCTTGACGCATCAGCGGTCGCGGCCCTGATCCCGGACGACTACGCCACCCATACCCTGGTTTTGCACCCGGCCACCCGGTTCGCCGGGTTCGAGGACACCACGCCGACGCTCTGGCAGGCCCTTCAGCCGCCCGGAGAAGCACCCGCTGGCTTCGAACTCGAGCCCGAGCCCCAGGGCCTGCTGCTGGTGCGCCCCGGACTGGATATCCACCACCAGGTGATCGGCCCCGGCGCGCTCGCGTTCCTGGCCGCATGCGACGCCGGAGAACCCCTCGCGGCCGCCGCCGTGTCAGCGCTTTCCGCCGAACCCGACCTCAATCTCTCCGCAACGTTCGCAGGCCTTGTCGCTGCGGGCGCGTTCATCACCCTAAGGACCCTGTCATGACCTCTTTACTCGCCCGGCCAATGCGCGCGTTCGGCCAGACCGCCGAGCGCCTGATCCTCAACGACGTCATCGCCCTGGTCGCCCGACTTGGCGTCGCGGCGATCTTCTTTCAGTCCGGCCGCACCAAGGTCGATGGCATCCTGCACGTGACCGACGGGACCTATTCGTTGTTCCGCGAGGAATATCATGTGCCGCTGATCCCGACGGATGTGGCCGCCCACCTGGCGACCTATTCGGAACACCTGTTCTCGATCCTGCTGGTACTGGGCCTGTTCACCCGCTTCTCGGCCCTGGCGTTTCTGGGTATGACGGCTGTTATAGAGATCTTCGTTTACCCGGACGCCTGGCCCACCCATCTGAGTTGGGCGGCCTTGCTTCTGCTGCTGGTTGCGCGCGGCGGCGGCGCATGGAGCCTTGACCGGGCCCTGCGCTTGGATTGAGGCTGTTGTCCGCAGCACCAGTCCGAACGTATTTTCGTCAAACCCATCAGCGAATGAACATCCCCATGAAAATGCAATTGTTTGCAGCCATCGCCGCCTCGACCCTGTTCCTTGCCGATGCCTCCGGCGCGGCGGCCACCCGGACGGCGGTGTTCGCCGGCGGCTGCTTCTGGTCGGTGGAGAAATTCTTCGAGGCCACACCTGGCGTGACGGCCGCGGTTTCCGGCTATTCCGGCGGCAGCTCGACGACACCGACCTATGAGAACCACTCGGGCCATCTTGAGGCGGTGAAGGTTACCTATGATCCGGCAAAGGTGAGCTACGCCCAGCTGGTGGATAAGTTTTACCACAACATCGACCCGACCGACCCGACCGGCCAGATCTGCGACAAAGGCCCGTCGTACCGAACCGCTGTCTTCTCCGCCGACGCCCGGGAAAAGGCTGTCGCAGACGCGGCGCGACTGAAATACGAGAAGCAGCTGGGCGCCAGGATCACAGTCACCACGCGCAGTGCTGCGCCCTTCTACGACGCCGAGGGCTATCATCAGGACTTCGCCAAGAAGAACCCGGCCCACTACGAGCGCTACCGGATCGGCTGCGGTCGGGACCGGACCCTCAAGGTGGTGTGGGGAGACCGCTGACCGCATCACGTGGGCGGGGCGCGAAGCCTTCGCCCATGAACATCTCCACGCGGCGCTTGTGACGGGCGTCCAGCCACACGCTGGCGATCTCGAGGCCTGAGGTCGTCGCAAAGTCGGCTTGCATCTCAGGCCGCCGCCAGCCCTCGTAGGAGACCATGAGGACGCGCCGGCCAATCGCCGCGGTCAGGGGCGAGGCGGTTTCGGCCTGGTTTCGCGGACCCTCCATCAGGAGCCAGCTGGCGAGCGGCACGCGGCCGTCCAGCCGGTCGCGGCCGTAGTAGGCCATCGAATAGAACAGGAAGCGGTTGTTGACGGCGATGGCGGTCAGACCGGGTTCCGCGTCGGCGCGATCCAGGATCAGGCGGGTGATCTCGTCCCAGCCGCGGGCCCGCTTGAGACCATTGGCCAGACCCGCCTTGTCCGCGAGCGCCGGCGAAATGACGCTGGCCAGGAAGAAGGCGGCCACGGCGGCCTGCATGACCAGCGCCGCAATCAACCACTTTCGCGCCCGCCAGCGCACCAGCCAGGCCGCGACCAGAATCGCGCCGGCCAGATAGCCCGCGCCGGACCAGTTGGCGTTGGCCCGGCTGATGAAGGCTTGCGCGGTGACAATCACCAGCGGCGGCAGGGTGAAGCAAAGCAAGAGCAGATCGGCCTGCGACACCCGCCTGTGCACGATGGCCAGAACAACGCCGATCGCCAACGCCACGAACGGGATCGGACCAAATACGCCCAGCTGCGATCCGAGGAACAGGACCATCTCAGCGATGTTGAACAGTTGGACGCCGCTCCAGGCCGCATTGGCGGCGGTGTGCTGGAAGGTGGCGAACCCGTGGTGGGCGTTCCACGCGAGATTGGGCGCCAGCACGACGGCAAACGCCAGCACCGCCGTCGCCGCGCTGGCCATCGTCCAGGCCGCACGCGCGGATCGCGACACCAACAGGTGAAGGGCGAGACCGACCACGAAATAGATCGCGGCATACTTGCTGAGGAACGCCAGACCCAGCGCGACGCCCAGGCCAGCCGCCAGCAGGGGTTTGCGGCCTGACTCTGCATCCTGCAGGCTCACATAGGTCAGAATGCTGAGGCCGAGAAAGAACAACAGCGGCGCGTCGGTGGCCGCCACCAGAGCCGACAGCTGAATGCCCGGCATCAGGCCATACAGCGCCGCCGCCGCGAACCCGATGGTAGCCGTGTAGAGCCTGCGCCCGATCAGAAACACCACCAGGGTCGCACCCGCCTGAAACAGGCACGCCGACAGGCGCACCCAGGCCTCAGCGTCCCCACCCAGCGCCGTCGTTGCCCAGATCGCCCAGGCAATCATCGGCGGCTTGGAATAGTAGCCGAAGTCCAGCGTTCGCGACCAAAGCCAGTACTGCGCCTCGTCCGGGTAGAGTTCGAGCGGGGTCGCAAACAGCGCCACCAGCCGCGCCAGTGTCAGGGCACCGACCAGCGCCAGGACCGCGCGCAGGTCCTGGGCGGGTGCGCGCGGAGGGGGCGGGATCTCAGTCATCGGTTCATCGACCCTAACCATCAGCGAAGGGTTATTCGATAGGCAAATTGGCGCGATCCGGTCGCGGGTTTGCCCTGAAAGGTGCCGCGCCCCTCAACGGCTATGGCAAAGTGGCAACGGTTTGTCGCATTGTGACAGTGGACGGCCAACCGTAGCAAAACCGTCACCTTTGGCCGGAATTTCCACGCTATAGGCGGTCCAACACCATGGGCTCCCCTCAGGAGGTGCCCTTCAGGCGGGTCTATCGAGAAGGGAATTTCCATGAACATAAAACTCAGTCGGGCGCTTTGTGCGTCGACCGCACTGGTTACCGGCCTGCTGCTGAGCGGTCAGGCGCTGGCGCAATCAACCGCGACGGCGATCCTTGAAGAGCTGGTCATTACCGGTACGACCAGTCCCAAGAACCTGGACGGCGCGATTGTCGCCATTGATGCGCCCAAATCGCGCGCGTCGATCACTGAGGAATTCATCAGCCGGCAGGCTCCGGGCCAATCGATCCTCGACTCGATCAACCTGCTGCCGTCGGTGAACTTCACCAATAACGACGCCTACGGTTCGGCGGGCGGCGACATCACCATCCGCGGTTTTGACAGCCAGCGCGTGGCGCTGCTGCAGGACGGCGTGCCTCTGAACGACAGCGGCAACTATGCGATCTTCCCGAACCAGCAGCTGGAATCGGACCTGATCGAGCGCGCCACGGTCAACCTGGGCACGACCGACGTGGACAGCCCCACCGCCGCGGCGGCCGGTGGCACGATCAACTACATCACCAAGCGGGCGGCGGAAGAGTTCAGTGTTCGTGGTGAGTTTGGCTATGGCAGCGACAACTTCCAGCGCTACTACGGCACTGTCGAGTCTGGCGCATTCGGACCCTTCGGAACCAGAATGTGGGTCTCCGGCCTCTTCACGCGCAACGATCTCGTCAAGCCGCACAACTCTCCGATCTCGCCCAGCGGCAAGATCCAGAAGAAGCAGTTCAATGCCCGCATCGACCAGGATTTCGGCGACATCGGCCGGGCCAGCCTGATTTTCAACTACAATCAGAATCGCAATAATTTCATCAACCGGATCAGCCTGGCGACCTTTGCGCGCCAGGGCCTGACGGCGGCGGGCCTGCCGGATACGAGCCTCGTGGCGGCCACGAGCTGCGCGCGTCCGACCCCGGCAGCCGGCTCGGCCCAGGTGGATAATGCCGGCGCGTTCCTTTGCCCGACCGGCTACTACGATTTCAACATTAACCCCTCGAACACCGGCAATATTCGCGGCCTTTCGAGCTGGAAACTGGGTGATCAGTTCACTCTCACCGTCGACCCGTCGTTCCAGTATGTGCTGGCCAACGGCGGCGGCGTGCAGGCCTTCCCGGAAACCGATGCCCAGCTTCGCGGGAACTCCACCGCCCTCGGTGTCGACCTGAACGGCGACGGCGACATTCTCGACCGCGTTTATCTGTATCGCCCCAACACCACGAATACCCGCCGCTATGGCGTGACGTCGTCGCTGATCTGGAAGTTTACAGACAGTCAAAGCGTCCGGATTGCCTACACCTATGACCGTGCAAGTCACCGTCAGACCGGCGACGTGGGGTTCGTTGAACTGGACGGAACGCCTTCGAACGTGTTCGGCGGCAAAGACGGCCAGGGTGCCCAGGTGAAATTGCCCGATGGCACCAACCTGCGCCGTCGCGATCGCCTTTCGGTCGCGCTGCTGAACCAGTTCTCTGCGGAGTACCGGGCACGGTTCCTTGAAGACAAACTGCTGGTCAATGTTGGTGTGCGCGTTCCCTACTTCAAGCGTGAACTGAACAACTTCTGCTTCCAGCAAAGCACGTTCAACGCCTATTGCACCACCCAGGTTGGCACCCCGGTCCCCGGCACCAATGACGGCACCGGCAGGCCGCTGGTGACGTTCCCGGCCGCGACCCTGAATTCGGCCGCGACCCTTCGCTACGGCCAGCCGCGTCGCTTTGATCGCAAGTACGACGACGTCCTGCCGAACGTGGGCGTCAGCTACGACGTCACCGAGGCGTTGTCAGTCTATGGCAGCTATGCCGAGACGATCTCTGTGCCGCGCACCGACGATCTCTATGATCAGGTGCTGGTCGATCCAGGCCCGGAAACCACCCAGACGTACGACCTCGGCGTTCGCTATCAAGTCGGCGGCTTGCTGGCCGCAGCGTCCATCTACAAGACCAATTTCAAGAACCGCATCGAGCGCGTTCTTGACGAGCCGTCAGGCATTGCGTTCTCGCAAAACGTTGGTGACGTGGAGAACCAGGGTTTTGACGTCCAGTTTGGCTACAAGCCGATCGATACCTTGAGCATCTACGCCTCGTACTCATACATCGAGACCGAGATCCAGCAGGACATCAGGAACGCCGTAGCCGGCGTGCTGCCGACCAAGGGCAAGTCGATCTACGAGGTGCCCAAGAACCAGGGCGCCGTTCGCGTGCAGTACGACGTCACGGATTCGCTGAGCTTCGGCGCGCAAGCCAAGTGGGTCGGCGACCGCTGGACCAACCTGGTGAACACAGAAAAGTTCCGGGGCTATGAACTGGTGGACTTTGACCTCCGCTGGAACCTGAACCAGCTCGGTCTGGAAAAGACCTATGTGCAGTTCAACGTGCGGAACGCCTTCGACAAGCGTTACCTCGGCGACATTTCCGCGAACCTGACGGGTACGGCCGTGGCCCAGCCCGGCTATCGCCGGACCTTCATCGCCACGATCCACGCTCAGTTCTAGTCGAGCGCGTTCCGGACGACGATTTTGGGGCGGCTGCGGGAACGCAGCCGCCCTTTCTTTTGGGCATCGCCGCTTGACGTGGGCACCTTGCGGAGCCATCTGCGCGCGGCTTGGGTGTCGAGGGCCATATGAGTTTCAGCGTTCCCGCCGAGTGGGCGCCGCACCGGGCCATGTGGTTGGGTTTTCCCAGCCATGCGGAACTGTGGGAGGACGATCTGGCGCCGGCCCAGGCCGAGGTCGCCGCCCTGGCGCGCGCGCTGGCGGGGCCGGGCGGGGAGCGGGTGCGGCTGATGACCGGCCATCCGGACGGCGAAGCGGCGGCACGGGCGCTGCTGGGCGATGTGGCCGGGATCGAGATCGTGCCGGGCCGGTTCGGCGACATCTGGCTGCGGGACACCGGGCCAATCTTCACCGGTGGCAAGGCGCATGGGTTCCGCTTCAACGGCTGGGGCGGCAAGTACGCGCTTGAGCATGACGACACCGTCGCGGCCCAGATCGCCACGGCAGCCGGTGTCGATCTGGTGGCACACAACTTCATCCTGGAGGGCGGCGCGGTCGACCACGACGGCATCGGCACGCTCCTGACCACCGGCCAGTGCGTGCTCAATCGCAACCGCAATCCGGGCTGGACCGAAGCTGTCGCCGAGGCTGCGCTGGCCGACGGACTGGGTGCCGCCAAGGTTCTGTGGTTGGGCGAGGGCCTGCGCAACGATCACACCGACGGCCACGTGGACAATCTGGCGCGGTTTGTCGCGCCTGCAACGGTGGCGATCCCCGTGGCCTGGGGCCGGGGCGATCCCAATGCCGAGGCCTATGACGACGCGGCCCGCCGGCTGGCAGCCATGACCGATGCAGATGGGCGCAGGCTGACTGTGGTCCGTATTCCCTCGCCCGGCTGGATCGACGGTGAGGATGGCCCCCTGCCGGCCAGTCACATGAATTTCCTGATCGCCAACCAGGCGGTGATCGTGCCGATCTATGAGCGCCGACCCGGAGAGTTCGCCGTCGAGATGTTGAAGCAGATATTCCCCGACCGCACGGTGATCGGCTTGCCCTCCACCGCCATCCTGACCGGCGGCGGATCGTTCCACTGCATCACCCAGCAGGAGCCTGCCTGATGGCCCGCACCTTGAGCGTCGCCGCCATCCAGACCGCCTATGGCGACGACATGGCGGCCAATATTGCCAAAACTGCCGGATTCATTCGTGAGGCGGCGGCCGGCGGCGCACAGGTCATCCTGCCATCCGAACTGTTCCAGGGTCCCTACTTTTGCGTATCTCAGGAGGAGCGCTGGTTCGCCACGGCGCATCCCTGGCGGACACACCCCTGCGTCACGGCGCTGGCGCCACTGGCCGCCGAACTGGGCGTCGTGCTGCCGATCTCGATCTTCGAGCGGGAAGGTCCGCACTACTTCAACAGTCTGGTGATGATCGACGCCGACGGGTCGCTGATGGGCGTTTATCGCAAGAGCCATATTCCGGACGGCCCCGGCTATATGGAGAAGTACTACTTCCGGCCCGGCGACACCGGTTTCAAGGTCTGGGACACCCGGTTCGGCCGGATCGGTGTCGGCATCTGCTGGGACCAGTGGTACCCGGAGTGTGCCCGCGCCATGACCCTGATGGGCGCCGAGGTGCTGCTCTATCCCACGGCCATCGGCTCCGAGCCGCACGACGCCAGCCTGGACACCGCCCTGCCCTGGCGGCGTGCCATGCAGGGCCACGCGGTCTCCAACGTCATCCCGGTGGTGGGGGCCAACCGCATCGGGTTCGAGCCCTGGCAGGGCTATCCAAACGGCGGCCAGCAGTTCTACGGCTCCAGCTTCATCGCCGACCATCGCGGCGATCTGGTGGCTGACCTGGGTCGCGCGGATGAGGGCGTGCTGAGCGCGACGTTCGACCTGGATTTCCTGAACACCCACCGAGCCGCCTGGGGCTTTTTCCGGGATCGCAGGCCGGATCTCTACGGCGCACTGACGGGGCCGCGACCGCAGTAGGACAAGGTACCATGATCGAAACCGACCGCCTGATCCTGCGCGCGTTCCGCGAGGATGATCGCGAACCCTTCGCGGCCGTCAACGGCGACCCCCGGGTGGGGGATTGGTTGGGCGGTGTGATCGACCGCGCAGCCAGCGACGCGATGCTGGATCGCATCAACGCCCACATCCAGGATCACGGATGGGGCCTGTGGGCCGCTGAACGCAAAGCGGATCAACGGTTGATCGGCTTCATCGGCCTGTCGACGGTAATGGCAGACGCCCTGCCCGTCGGACCGGCCATCGAAATGGGTTGGCGGCTGGCTCACGAGGCCTGGGGTGGCGGGCTGGCCACGGAGGGTGCCAGGGCCGCGCTCGCCTGGGGTTTCACCCACATTGATACGGCCGAGATCATCGCCTTCACCGCCAGGACAAACCTGGCGTCACAGTCCGTCATGACACGGATCGGCATGACCGCTGACCCTGGGCGCGACTTCGACCATCCGCGATTGGCACCGGATCATCCGCTGCGTCGGCATGTGGTGTTCGCGGCGCGGCGAGGGGCCGTCTAAAGTAGAAGGCTGTGAACGCCGCTTAGCTGTCCGGCTCGTCGTAGAGCTCGTTCAGAAGCGTAACAGAGGAAATCGCGACGGCAGGTCGCCCTTCGCGTCGGGAGCGGAGCCAATCGTAGGAGCCGAGAACTGGCGAGGGCACCGTCGGCTCGATGGGTTGATGCCTCGGCCGCCGGGCTCGAGGCGGATCGATGCTGTCGTCAACCATGGGACGCTCCATATCTGTCCGGATCGGTACCGATCATCCGGCGAAAATCAAGCCGCGCGCATCTGATTTGCCCGCCCGCCCAGGATCGGCTAGAAGGCCCGGCCCCACGCGCAGACCCTCTGACAGCGTCGCAGCGCCCCCACTTTCGAAGGTTTTCCAGATGGCCACCACGACCCCCACGCCCCAGGGCCAGCTCACAGGCAATGTCCTGTTCTATTCCAAGCCCGAACCGCTGGCCAAGGAGCTGCACAGCAAGATGGGCGTCAAGCGCATGGACGGCCCGTTCGCCTTCGCCAAGGCCGGTCACGCTGTGCCGCTGACGGTCGGCGAGTTCCCGCTGGCGATGGTCACCGGCCCGATCATCTTCGTGGGTGACGAGAAGCTGCCGATCGCCGTCATGGGCCTGAACGCAGGCCAGAACATGTTCGTCAAGGATGACGGGATGTTCGAGGCAGGCATCTACATCCCGGCCTATATCCGCCGCTATCCGTTCGTGTTCGCCAACGACGAAAGCGCCAAGCAGATGGTGCTGTGCATCGACCGCAACGCCGAGTTCGTCACCGACACCGACTATGACATGGCGTTCTTTGAGGCCAACGGCGAGCCCACCGAGTACACCAAGAACTGCATCGAATTCTGCAACAACTTCGAGATCGAGCGCCAGCGCACCAACGGCTTCGTCCAGATCCTGAAGGACCTGGACCTGTTCGAGACCAAGGAAGCCACCTTCACCCCGCAGAACCCCGACGGGACGCCGGGCGAGCCGCAAAAGATTGCCGAGTATTTCGGCGTCTCGGAAGAAAAGCTGAACGCCCTGCCGCCCGCCAAGTTCGTCGAACTGCGCGACAACGGCGCCCTGGGCCAGATCTATGCCCACATGCACTCACTGGTCGGCTGGGACCGCCTGGTCGCGCTCGCGATGACCCGCGAGAGCGAGTTGCAGCAGCAAACCCCGACGCTCAACAGCTAGTGGTCAAGATCTGACACTTGAGTCTCGGCGGTCCGGTGGCGTGGCTGTTGATCGAACATCCGGTTCTTGGCCGGACGTCAACGGTGAGAATCGAGCCCTAGCAGACGTTCAGAGAGTCTGTTTTCCGGAAGACGTGGCCAGCTTAGCCTTCTGTGCAGCGGGTAGCTGAATGGGTGCCGCCTAGCTGTGCTGCAGGTGACTGTAGCAGACAATCGCTACCTTCCCAGACAAGCCCGCCCGGCCGCGCCGAGCACGTTGTGTGCTGAAACTCTAGCCCAGCGTCGCGCAGAACGCCGGTGGATTGGCTGCGCGGCACATGTCCGGCCGGGTTCTGGTCTCGCGCCAGTACTCGATCAGTCCCTGTTGCTGGAGCAGGCGCAGGTAGCGGGGTTCGTGGCGCAAGCTGAGCGCGGGCGGGTAGTATGGCTGGACCGGGTCGTCGGCGATCGTGCGTTCCATCACGTCCAGCGCCGCGGGCCGGTCGCCAAGCGCCGCAAGGACCACAGAGTAGAAGGAGACGTCCGGGGCTTCGTCAGCCACCTTGCGAACCGCCGGGCGGGCAGCGGCGATCCGGCCAGCGTCGCTGGTGGCCAGCGCCTCAAACGCGGCGATGAGCGCTTCACGCGACTGCGGCCGTGCGCCGCCAGAGGCCGCCAGCCGGCCAGCCTCCGCCCACTGCCCCGCATAAGCTGCCCGCTGCATCGCAACGGACAGGAAGCCAGGCGTGTCAGCGAAGAGTTCGGAAAACCGGCCGAAGGCTTCGTCGCTCCGCGTGGCGTCTCCAAGCACGGCGTAGGCGATGGACAGGTAGGCGGCGTGGCTCCCCACGGGTTCACGCTGGTCAGCCCTCTGGTACTGCACAACGGCCTCGCGGATGCGCCCGACGAGCATCAGCGATCCCGCATAGTTGACCACTTCGCAGCCGCAGGCGGTCAGGCGGCTCTCCGCCGCACGGCGCAGGAGACGTTCGCGGGCCGCATGGGCCAAGGGGGGCAACTGCCAGGCCTGGATCGCGTAGGCCTGGGCGTGACGAGGATCGATGCTGAGAGCGCGCGCGGCGGCGGCCGTGGCCTCTGCGTGCAGGGCGGCAGTGTCGGCCCGCTTCGGGTCGAGCGCGATCGTCCCCTCGGCGCTCCACGCGAGCGATGACCACCCGATTGCGAAGCCCGGCTCCTCCTCGACCAGCCGGCGCACGATCGCCAGGCCTCGCTCATGCTGGGGCACGATCGAAAAGCGGGCGTCGCAATACTGAAGGTAGAGGGCAAGCGCATGCGGCGGCAGCCCCGCGCCATCGATCAGGCCGCAGCGGAGGATCTGTGTGACGTTCACCGCATTGAAGCGCGGCGAGACTTTCTCGGCCGCGGGCCACTCGCGAACCCCCGACCACAGCATGGTCCCGTCGCGGGCGTCCTTGAGCTGCACCGCGAGGCGCAGCTTGTCGCCGATGCGGCGGACCACGCCGCTCAGTACGACGTCGGGATCGCGATCGCGCAGGATCACGACGTTGTCCGTACCGAAGGCGGCGCGGCTGTCGTCCGTCAGACTGGCGGGGAGGCTCGCGGGGACGTCCGGCCCCAAGGCGCTGAAGGCGACCAGCCGCACCACAGGCGGTCTCGTCGCCGGCTGCGGCCACCAGTGGAGTGCGGCAGCGCCGCTCAAGGCCAGGACCAAGGCGGCGGCCCCGGCGATCCAGGTCCGGCGGCCGGGGCGCCATCGCGCATTACGGGCCGTCGGTGCCGCGGCGTCGCGCACATCGCCGACCACCAGCCGGTAGCCGACGCGCGGGATCGTATCGAGCGCGAAGTCGCCGCCGCAATGGACCTCGGCGGCCTGCCGCAGCTTGGCCATCACCCGGTGGATGGCGTCCTCGCCGATGAAGCGTCCGGCCCAGACCTGCTCGATCAGCTCATCGCGTGAGGTCACCTGGCCTTGGCGTCGCGCCAGCACCACCAACGCCTGCATCACCTTGCGTTCCACAGTGGTGGCGCGTCCGTCGCGAAACAGTTCAAGCGTGGAGGGCCGCACCTCGGTCCGACCCAGCCGGAAGGCCGCCTCATGGGTCAGATCGACGCCCGCGAGGGGCTCCAGGTGCGGAGGGCGGGGATTCAAGAGGGTTTCGGCGGAGAAAAGGCGGACCCAGGTCCTGTCGAACCGGGGCCGACCAAGCGCTTCCTCGGGGCGTCGCCAAACCCGGCGCAAACCCAGGAAAGACAAGCCATGAAGACCCTGATGATCCTCACCGCCATCGCAGCCGTGACCGCCGCTCCGGCCCTCGCCGGCGAGCGCCCCACGTTTCCTTCCCACACAGTCGTGATGCACCACACGGTCAGCTTCTCCGATCTCGACATCAGCCGCGCCGCCGGGGCGGACGCCCTGATCGCGCGGTTGCGGAGCGCATCACGGAAAGTCTGCGGCGATTTCCCGAACCCCGGGGAGATGGACAACGCCCAGCGCCACCAGCGCTGCATGGTCGAGGCGACGGACGCGGCTGTCAAGCAGGTCAACGCGCCTCTGGTCACCGCCCGCTACGCCCGAGACCCGGTCCAGCCGAGGTTCGCCACCAAGTGAGCTCGTCCGGAGGAGCGCGGTCCGCACCGACCGCGTTCCTCAGCGGACGGCTAACGTGCGTCCCGGTTGAAGGCCCGCGTGCGAGCCAATGACCGCTATCCCCCCATCCCTGCCGTTCGGAATGTCCGCTCGTGGCGATGCGGCAATCCACGCTCCTGCCGGTCCATGGCCGCGTGGGTGCCGAGCGTCAGACTCTGTCCACTAGCTGCGCGAAAACACGCTGCGGGTCAGGCAGGAAAATACCAGCCGTCCGGCTTCATCCAGCATGTCGTGCTGGGCGATGACGATGCCCTTGTCATCGCCCACCGGATCCTTGGCCATCACCGTCATTCGGCAGCGAAGCAGCTCACCGGCCGGGGGATTGCGCATCCAGCGCAGGGCGTCGACGCCCAGCCGCTTGGTCTGTGGCCAGTCGGCGGCGGCCAGGGCGTCCAGTTTGGACCAGATCGCAAAGACCATGGCGTCCGGCGCGCCGCGCTCGGCCGACCAGCCCGGCGAGAAGGCCGCAATGAAGGTGTCCAGCGCGCCGGCGTCCACGGCGACGACGCCAAGGGAAACGACCTGGCCCATCTCGATGTCGTCAAAGGATGCTGGCACCTGAACTCCTTTAAGGCTCGCACAGCGCGATTCGCTGATCATGGCGGGCGCGGCGTCCAAGTCGAGCCCGCTTTGCGTTCGCCTGCGGCTACGCCATATAGCGGGCGTACGGTCGGTGCGGCGCTGAGGTCATGATGCGGTATCTGTTGAGCGCGCTGTTCGCGCTGATCTTCTCAGGGTCCTCGCTGGCGCAGCCGGTGAACACGGGCCACCTGACCGCTGAGCTGGTGTCCTCCGCCAAGGGTATTGCGCCGGGACAAACCCTGCAGATCGCGCTGCGTCAGACCATCCAGAAGGACTGGCACACCTATTGGCGCAATGCCGGCGATTCCGGCGAGGCGACCCGGATCAAGTGGACGCTGCCCTCAGGGTGGACGGTCTCCG
>JANNFM010000486.1:0-5497 GCA_031379795.1 Alphaproteobacteria bacterium | reverse complement strand
ATTCGAGAGGGCGACAGCTTTCCCGGTTCCCCGCCTCGGAGGCATCCCCTCCGTGTTCCAGAGCTGGACGGAGTGAATGGCGCAAAGTGTGTTGTTCCCAAGGGCAATGTCGCCCGGACCCGCAGCAGACGGCGAGCCTCCCGGCTCCGCCCGCCATACCCACCGTCTTCACCTGCATTCCGAAGGGCGATCCCAATCCTGGGACGCCCTTTTTTCTTGCAACTACGGAGGCTTTTGATGACCAAGCGAGCCCTGAAGCGACAGCTGCGCGAAGGCGCGTTCGACGCCGGACAGTTCGAGGGTGACGATAAGATCCGTAGGTTGCCGGTCGAACGGGCGTGGTCTCCGCTCAACCATCACAATGACGACCGTGAACAGGGCTATCTGAAAACCATCAAGGCGAAGTCGACCGGACAGCAGGCCCTGATCGACGCCATTGACGCCAAGAATCTGGTCCTGGCGCTGGGTCCAGCCGGCACCGGCAAGACCTATCTGGCCATCGCCAAGGCCGTCGAGGCGCTGGAGGCCGGCAAGGTCGGTCGCATCGTCCTGTCACGCCCGGCCGTCGAGGCCGGCGAATCCATCGGCTTCCTGCCGGGGGATGCCGAGGACAAGCTGGCCCCCTACCTGCGCCCGCTCTACGACGCCCTGTCGGATCGCCTCTCCATGCGCCGCGTCCGCACCTTGATGTCGGAAGGCGCCATCGAGATTGCGCCCGTCGGCTTCATGCGCGGCCGCACCCTCAACAACGCCTTCGTGGTCATCGACGAGGCCCAGAACTGCACCTACGTGCAGCTGAAGATGCTGCTGACCCGCCTGGGGTGGCACTCCACCATGGTGGTCACTGGCGACCCCGACCAGTCTGACCTCCTGCCCACCTTCTCGGGCCTGGGGCCGGTGGCCGACAAACTGGAAGCCGTCGGCAACATCGCTGTTGTCCGTCTGGCCGACCGCGACATCGTCCGCCACCCGCTGGTCGCAGAAATGCTCGGAGTTCTGTAGGCCGATAGCGTCACTATGAGCTTTTCCCTCCCCTTCGCGGGAAGGGGAAAGCGCTATCGGCGAGCGAATCACGGCCTTCGGAACCTCAGAACCGGCGTTCGGCAGGTCCCGTGACCGACTTCTCGCAAACGCCGCGGAAGCTTCCGAACGTGGCGTCGCCCGTCAGTCGATCGATCGCGAGCTTGTGCTTGCCGCCGAAGGTCGAGCCATAGTCGGCCCGGCCGCGTATTTCCAGGTCGGTGACCGCAGCCTCAAGGAGGGCGTACCAGCCATCCGGGGCCTTCTTTTTTACAAAACCCGGCCGGGTGTTTTCACTGGGGCGAACCCTGATGGTCGTGCCTTCGATCGCCACACTGATCCGCGCGGGCACCCGGACGCTGGCGTAGATTGGCGACGTCGAGGCGCTGGTCCCGGCCGTCGCCGCGATCACGGCGGCCCGATGGGTGGCGGAGCCAATGCCTGGGTCTCTCCCCGGGGTCACCTTCACCGTTGTGGTCGATCCGGTCACTTGCGTGGCGAGATCGGTCCCCACGCAGAGCAGCATCATGGAGGGCGCCGGCTCGTCCGCCCGACCGACCGAAGCCGACACCACCATGAGCACGGCCATTGCCGTCAGGCTCAAAATTCGCAAGGCCACCTCCCTCTGGATTGCGTCAAGCAAATGAATGTGAGGGGTGATGACCGTCAACCCGGGAAATCGGCTATCCGGATCGCTAAAGCGCGTACTGAACCGCGCTCTGCGGATTTCGGCGGATGGCTTCAGCGCCCGCCGATTTCGCGCGCGCCAGATCTCCCGCCGCCTGGGCTGCCAGCGACAGGACCCACCAGGTCTCCGCCGTATCCCAGCCCTGCGCGATCTGTTGCTCCAGGCCGCGCACCGCATCCCTGGGCCGGGCGTTCAGAATATACGCCCGGGCCAATGCGATGGCGGCATCGCCATGGGGGCGGTTCCTGAAATTGGCTTCGGCCAGGGCCAGCGCCTTGGCGGGCTGGGGGTCGGCTTTCAGGTAGTGATCCAGGGCATGGCCGGCGATGGCTTCCGGGAAACGTTTCGCGCGCGCGGTGTAGATGGCCTCGGCGCGGTCAAACAGCTTGTCGGCCGCTGCCGCGTTGCCGGATGCGGCCTCAATTGACCCCAGCGCATCAAGGTATTCCGGCGCGCCGGTCTTGCGGATCACGCCCTCATAGATGCGCTTTGCGCTGGCCGTGTCACCCTTGAGGCTGGCGACCTCCGCCAGATGCTCTTCCGTCAGCCAGTAACCCGGCATGCGTTCCTCAGCCAGGGTGAACATGGCGCGCGCCTCGTCGAAGCGTCCCCGGTCCAGCTCGATCAGCCCCCGCTGCAGGGCAAGCCAGCTCAGCATGATCGCCGATCCGCCGTGATAGCGTTTCTCTGCGGCTTCCATGAGCGCGGCCGCCTCGCCGGGCGAACCGGTCTTTGCGCTGTACAGCGCCAGCTGGATATAGGTCTGGGGCGTGCCGATCTGGTTGACCAGAGCGCGATAGATGATGCCCGCGTCCTTGTAGCGCCCCGTGTAGAACGCGATGTCGGCTCGGATCCCCACGTCTTCAACGGTGCCGGCCAACCTCGCGCAGGTCTCCAGCTCGCCCTTGACCCGTGACAGGCGATGCAGGGTGTAATTCAGCTTCGCCCTGGCCAGACAAAGGCCGTCCAGTGTGTTGAATTGCGCCGGGAACCGGGCCAGCAGATCTTCGGCCCGGCCATAGTCGTCGTAGTTCCCGGTCAGCCTGGCCCGCTCCGTATAGAGGTTGACCAGTTCCAGCGGAACCAGGGCACTCTCGATCGGGCCTTTGACCATGGTCTCACCCGACGCAATGGCAGCGTTGGTATCGCCGAGAATCTTCTCAAACGTCGGTTGGCTCAAAACCGCAGGGTCAGGTCGACTGCCTGCTGTGGGCAAGGGCTTGCACCCCACTATCGCACAAGCGATCAGCGGTATCAGTATCCCGGCAACCGTGGCCGACGACGGCCGTGTGATCACGGATAGAGCGGACGCAGGTAGGGGAAGGTTGCCGGCGAGGCGACATTCGTTTCATCCCCGGTGAACTGGCAAGGTGCCGCACACGCCGCCCCGGCGGGGCCATTCCAGGTGTCGATAACGCCGACCAGGGCGTTCAGCCCATGCGGAGCCGGCGTGCTGCCAGTCGGAGAAAGCTTCAGCAGGGCTGCGGCCAGGATCCGGTCAACCACCGGATCATCATAGGTCCGCCCATTGGGGAATCCACCCGGCGCGGCGAAATCGTAGACGATCACGTCCGGCAGGATCACGGGCGCCGCCTGGGCCACACAGGCATCGACGTTGACGTCCGCGTTGGTCGCCGCGCCGCCCGAAGGCTCAGTGGAACACGGTGTCAGGCCCAGCGAGCGCAGTTCTCCAGCAATCTTGAAGTGAATGTTCTTCAGCGAATTGGGCTGGGGGCCTGCCACAAATGTGCCCGCGAAGTCCCGCGCATCATTGACCGGGTCGCCGCGATTCAGCTGATCGCGCTGGTCGTTGAAGGTGTTGGTGGGGATGCCCGGATTCAGGATCGCGCCGCCGACCCCGGTGATGGTCACCGTGACCGCGCGTGACAGCAGAGCGGTGCCGATGGCCGGTGCGCCAGTGCGATCCACGCGGGTGTAGAGCGCCGACTCGCTGGGCGTATTGTCGAACTGGAATTCCGCGGCCTGCGGCCTGACCACGCTTTCAGCAGGTTGGCTGGGCGACCCGCCGCCACACGCGCTGAGGAACACCAACGCCGCGGCGCTGGAGAGGATACCGGAGTACTTCGTTGCCCTGTTCATTGCGTCAGCCTCCGATCAATTGGCACGGCGGGCGGTGGTCGCCCAGAACTGTAACTTCGGTCGGCTGCCACCCGACACCGGCGCGAGCGTATCCAGGTCCATTTCAAAGACGATGGCCGAGACATTGCGATTGGCGAAGGAGTCACGACGCGGACGCGAACCCAGGCCGAAACTATTGACCACATATCCGCCCGGTGGGGGCGGCGTGGCAAAGGCCGCGATCATGCCGTTGTAGCCCTCGGCGTCGAAGAAGAAGGGATCGTTGCGCAAGCCGGCAAAGGCACGCAGGCCTGTCGTGGAACTGATCACACTCTCGATCGGACCGACAAAAGTGCCGCCGCCGCCCGGAACATTTTCAAGCTGAAGGCCGCATCGTCCTGTCGTTGTCGAGTTGCCAAACCTGGCCACCACCTTGACGGCAGGGGTGTTTGTAAAAACACCCGCCGCATTTGCGCGGCCGATGTTCAGCACATAAATCACCCTGGGGTCGCAGTAGAACGTCGTATCAATCCGCGAGCGCGGCAGGGGCCGACCGCCGAAGGTGATCGCCGCCACCATTCGCCTGGGATTCTCCGGCGATATGAAAACGAAAACATCGGCCAGATCGGCGGCCGGATCAGCGTCCGCGCCTGGCGACTCCGCGTGATCGGCTGCGAGAGCACCTCCCGCTGTGAGCGCCAGCGGAAATAGGACTGCAGCCAGCAAGACTTTGCGCAACATCCGAGAACGCTCCCAATATTCCCATTTCAACGGCAGGCGTTGTTTAGTTTTTGTGCAGCCCAGCTAGGCGCAGATATCCCGGTTATGCAAGCTGCGAATTCAAGATTCGGGCCGGAGGGGGGCGGGTCGTGATTTGGGGCGACAGGCGGCGTCTGCAGGGTGTGAAATCGGATTCGGGGTCGCAACACCTTGACGCCCACCCATTCATGTTCTACATATGTTCTCAATGATCGACGCCGCCCCCTCCAGCCAGATGCTCTCCGCGATGACGGAATGCGCGTATCGCCTGGGTATGGCGTTCGGGGCTGAGGCCGAGCGGGCTGAGGCCCATGCGCAGCGGCTGGAATTCTACAATCTCTTTGACCGCTGCTTCTTCTCGGTGCGCGTCGCGATTGGTCTGGAGTTGCGGCTTAAGCGCGACCAGCCCGTGTTGCGACCGTTGCCGGGGCGGGAAGTCCTGCGCGAGCGCGCCGATGCATCCGATCAGGATCGCGACACGACGCGTCTCCCCGTCGAGCGTGACCGCGACCGCGAGGTCGAGCGGGCCAGCGTTCCGCTGTTCCTGAAGACCCTTCAGGGCATCGCCGCCGATGCGGCGAAGCTGCCCGGACCGCCCCCTGGCGCGTTGCTCAGCCTCAACGACCTGCTGGCCCAGGTCAGCGCCACATCGGCCCCATCAACGGCGAAACCCACGGGCGGCCTGCGGGCCCGGCTGGCCGGGTCGACGACGGTACAGACCCTGACGCGGCCACAACAACCACCACCACGGTGTCATCCCGGTTTTCGTGGAACGAAAGCATGCCCTCGCGGCGGCCAGAGGCCGAACGCGGGGGACCGGGACCCATAAACTCGGCGTATGGCCGTAGGCACAGCGTCGCCGCTGCGGCGCTATCCGGAAACCCTGGCGTTTATGGGTCCCGGTCTTCGCCTGCGGCGAAACCGGGATGACACGCAAGGGGTAATGATGCC
>JANNFM010000469.1:0-2326 GCA_031379795.1 Alphaproteobacteria bacterium | reverse complement strand
CATCCCTCCGCTCGCGCACGCCTTGACATGGGTCCCGCGGACAAGCCGCGGGATGACGGGCCATATTGATTCAGCGATCGCGCCGTTTGCTCCAGGGGTCAAAATCTGACACCGGAGTCCCGGCGGTCCGGTGGCGTGGCTGTTGATCGAACGTCCGCTCCCGGGCGTCTAGCCCACCATGCCTGGGTAGAAGCGACGGCAGCCGCCTGATCAACGGTAGGGTAGGGCGGCTTGCGACCAGGGGGACCGTACCTGCCGGCCCCACTTGAATCTTGATCCAAAAACGCCGTGAATCCCGATTCACTCAGAACCCGTCACGCTTCTACGGCTTGGGCGGCGCCAGTTCCGGGAACTTCACGCCCAATTGGTCCAGGTAGGTCGGGTACTTTGCGGCGTCGTAGTAGAGCGGGGCCATCAGCGGTCGATAGGTCGCCATGATATCGCTGTTGCGCATGATCACCGGCTTGTCGGTCGCGCTGATGACCGGCGTGTACTTGCTCTCCTTCGGCTGTTCCGTCTTGAAGTAGCCTTTGGCCGCCGGGATCAGCTTGGGGTCAAGCAGCAGGTCCAGGGCGGTCATCGCCACCACCTTGCCGCCGGCCACCACGCCCTTGTGCGCGACCGGCGTGGCCATCGACATGGCGTTGGCCCAGTTGTGCCCTGGAAGGTTCGGGATGTTGGACGGATAGAGCAGGACCACGGTCGGCACGGTCCAGGAGATGTCGCCGATATCGTCCGACCCGCCGCTGACCGGCGGGTCGGTGGGCTCGCCCAGCGGCTTCAGCTTGGTCGCCAACCCGTCCTGATCGCCGCCCACCAGCTTCTGCACGGCCTTGGCGAACGTCTGTTCGTCGGGGGTCCAGACCGGCAGGCCCACCTTGTCGATATTGGCCTTCATCGCGAGCGAGATCGGCTTGTTGAAGTGACGCGGCGCGGCCGTGCCCACGATCTGGCGGGTGACGGTCGTCTCGGTCATCGCCGCAGCCGCCTCGGCGATCCTGTTGCCGGTCGCGAAATTCCTGGCGATGTTGTCGAAGTCGATCTCGCGGAAGAAGTACCAGACGCTGGCCTTTGACGGCACGACGTTGGGCTGGTCGCCGCCGTCCGAGATCACATAGTGCGAGCGCTGGAGCGGCCGCAGGTGCTCACGGCGCAGGTTCCAGCCCATGTTCATCAGCTCGACCGCGTCCAGCGCGCTCTTGCCGCGCCAGGGCGCCATGGCCGCATGCGCGGACTCGCCGCTGAAGGTGTACTCCACCGACACCAGCCCGGTGCCGAGCGGGCGGCCCCAGCCGGTCTGCAGGTTGTCGCCGACGTGGGTGAAGATCGCCGCGTCCACGCTCTTGAACATGCCGTCGCGCACGAACCAGGCCTTGGCCCCCACCAGTTCCTCGGCCACGCCCGGCCACAGCATGATCGTGCCGGGGATCTTCTCCCGCGCCATGATCTCCTTCAGCGCCAGGGCGGCGATGATGTTCACGGCCTGGCCCGAATTGTGGCCCTCGCCGTGGCCCGGCGCGCCTTCGATCATCGGCTTGCGATAGGCCACGCCCGGCATCTGCGAGGCCTTGGGAATGCCATCGATGTCGCTGCCCAGCGCGATCACCGGGCCGCCTGACCCCCAGGTGGCCGTCCAGGCCGTGGGCATGCCCGAGTCGCCACGGGTCACCGTGAAGCCGTTCTTCTGGAGCAGGTCGGTCAGGTAGCGAGAGGTCTCGAACTCCTGGTAACCCAGCTCACCGAAGCTGAAGACCGTGTCGACGATCTGCTGCGCCAGCTTGGCCTGCGCGTCGACCCTGGCCGCCGCCTCGGCCTTCAGTTTCGCCACCGACGGCGCCGCCATGGCGGGGTTGACCGTGATCGCCGCAGCAAGCGCCGCCGCCAGGATACCGATGCGCATCTAATGTCCCCCTGTTCCAGGTGAACGGCACATAGCTACCGTCGAAAATCAAGCGACTCCGTCGCGTCCGGCGACAGCGCCCTCTGCACGGGTGGGGCCAGTCCCGGTCCAGAAGGGGGTGTCGCCGGACAGGCTGTTCACCCCGGCCTTTGCCGCCGAACGCCTGCTGTCGGTGATCGAGACCCTGACGCCCGCGCAGACCGGCCATCTCCGGGCCTGGATTGGTCCGGACATCCCCTTCCAGAGTTGCATGCGGTAAATCGGACCTGCCCGCGCCGTCATCCCGCGGCTTGTCCGCGGGACCCATTCCTCCGCTCGCGCACGCCTCTACTGGGGTCCCGGGCAAACGCCGCGGGATGACGAGCCATATTGATTCAGCGATTGCGCCGTTTGCTCCAGGGGTCAAAATCTGATGCTTGAGTCCCG
>JANNFM010000419.1:0-5818 GCA_031379795.1 Alphaproteobacteria bacterium | reverse complement strand
CGCGCGGGTTTCCGTCCTGGGCGACGATCCCCAGTTATCGCTCCCTGACGGACGGCCGCCGCTGGCACTTCTTCTTTGCCTGGCTGTTTGTGATCAACGGCCTGGTCTACTGGCTCTGGGGCCTGATCGGCGGCCATATCCGTCGCGACATGCTGCCCAAACGCGAGCAGCTCAAGCCCAGCCATATCCTGCATGAGATCATCACCCACGCGCAGCTGAAGTTCCCCAAGGGCGACGAGGCGCGCTCCTACAATGTGATCCAGAAGTTCACTTATCTGGCGGTGATCGCCGTGATCCTGCCGCTGATGATCGTGACCGGCCTGTGCATGTCACCGGGCTTCAACGCCACGGTCCCATGGCTGACTGATCTATTCGGCGGACGCCAGTCGGCGCGGACAATCCACTTTATCAGCGCCGGACTGATCGTCACATTCATCGTGGTGCATGTGATCCTGGTGCTGATCTCCGGCGTCTGGAACAACCTTCGCTCCATGATCACCGGCAAGTACGCCATTCAGCTTGAGGGAGACCGGCCATGACCCACGTGACCAACCGCCGTCGCTGGCTGACCGCGGCAGGCGCCAGCCTGAGCGCCCTGTGGCTCACCGCCTGCGACAAGCTGACCACGGACCCCACCTTCTCCGGCATGCTGCGCAAGGCCGAGGGTCTGACCATCAAGGCGCAGCGGCTGGTCACTGACCGCAAGGCGCTGGCCAAGGAATTCACTGCCGAGCATATTTCGAGCGATTTTCGCGCCAACGGCACTCGCAGCCCCACCGACGAAGACTATGTGGCTCTGAAGGCTGACAACTTCGCCGGCTACAAGCTCGTGATTGACGGACTGGTCGAGCGCCCGTTGGAACTGACCCTGGCCGACATCGGTGCCCAGCCCTCGCGCACCCAGATCACCCGCCACGACTGCGTCGAGGGCTGGTCCGCCATCGCCAAGTGGAAGGGCGCGCGCCTGGGCCCCCTGCTGGACCGCGCGGGCCTGAAGCCGAACGCCCGCTACATCGTCTTCCACTGCGCCGACACCCTGGAGCAGACCCTGGATGGCACGGGCAAGTACTATGAGAGCATCGACCTGATCGACGCCTATCACCCCCAGACCATCCTGGCCTATCTGATGAACGACGCGAAGCTCCCGGTCGGCCATGGCGCGCCGCTGCGCCTGAGGGTCGAGCGCCAGCTGGGCTACAAACAGGCCAAGTACATCATGCGTATCGAGGCTGTGGAGAAGCTGGACGCGGTGGACGCCAACGGCCAGTCCATCCTCGGTCGCGGCCAGGGCGGCTTCTGGCCCGATCGTGGCTACGAGTGGTACGCGGGGATCTGACGCCCTGTCGGGAAATTCAGACCAGGTGCGTTAAAAATTGATAATCTTGACTCTTGGATTAATTAAATGAATATCGTCTCATGGCTCGGGACGAGAAACACGACTGGCAGGCGCTGACGGAACTGACCCGTGGTCGTCCCATCGTGGTCGAGCGGGTCAGGCTGGCCGACCGGGACATCGCCATTGAGGGGGCGTTTGAGCTCCCCACACTGGCTCAACTCGCCGCCGATGATCAGGTCTTTGTGGCTGCCTTCGTGCGCAGCCACGGCTCGATCAAGGAGATGGAGCAGGTCTTCGGGGTCTCCTACCCCACGATCAAGGCGCGACTAAACCGGATCGCTGCCGCGCTGGAAGTGGTGCAGGTCATCCCCCAGACCGACCGTGGCGACGTGCTGGACCGGCTGAAGTGCGGCGAAATCACCGCCGATGACGCCATCGCCGAACTGGAGGCGCGGCGATGAGCCTGGCGCCGACCATGGTCCACCGACCCCTGCAGGCTGAACACCCTTTCAAGCTGTCGCTGTGGCTTCCCCTGACCCCGATCTTCTGGATCCTCGCGCCTTTCGTGGTGCTGTTGGCGCCGCTGATCCTTCTGGCCCCGCCGATGTGGGGTTCGAACCCATATCTGCTCGTCGTCACCATCGGCCGTGTCCTCACGTCGCTGAACGGCATCGACGTTGACATCGATACGCCCGAGGCCCGGGTCCACATCAAGATTCTCTAGGAAGGACGTCCCATGACCGACGACCGCCGATCCATTCTCAACCTGCTGGCCGAGGGCAAGATCACGGCCGATGAGGCCGAACGGCTGCTCACCGCCCTTGATCGTGGCAGAGACACGACCTCGGAGAGGCTCGAAGCCGGACCCCTCACCAACCGGCCCCGCGCCCGATATCTGCGCGTCTGCGTCGACACCGACGAACCCGGCGAAGGCCCGACCAAGGTCAATATCCGCGTGCCGATGCAGCTGCTGCGGGCTGGCGTGCGCCTTTCCAGCATCATCCCGCCCGCCGCGCGCGATCAGGTCAACGCCGCGCTGCGCGAGCACGGCGTGCCCTTTGATCTCCACCAGTTGAAACCGGAAAACCTGGAGGAGCTGGTCGATCAGCTGAACGACCTCACCGTCGACGTCGATCAGGAAAAGACCAAGGTGCGGATCTTCTGCGAGTAGGTGCGGAGCGCGCGAGTGTGCCCGTCTGGGCCTCATCCTTGCGGCGGAAGGAATTGACCTGTCGTAGCTTTTAAGTTACATTTTGGCCAATAGAGTTCCTACGCTACCGGCGCCTTGACGGCCAGGAGCCCTTCTCCGAGTGGCTGGATGGTCTGCGCGACAAATCGGCAAGCGCCAGAATTCGTATCCGATTGCGGCGCATCGAAGCCGGGAATTTCGGCGATTGCGAGCCGGTCGGAGAGGGTGTTTCTGAGTTGAGAATCCACGTAGGCGCGGGCTACCGGGTCTACTTCGGCAGGTACAGACAAAAGGTAATCCTCTTGCTGTGCGGCGGCGACAAGGGCTCGCAGGCGAGCGATATCAGGACGGCAAAAGCGCTTTGGACGGAATGGAAGCAGAGGCAGCGATGAAGGCTCTTGCGGGCGTGATCTCCCATCATGATCTGGAAGTCGCCGAATTGCGGGCGGACCGCGAGCTGGCGGTGGAGTACCTCAAGGCGGCGATGGCGACGCTGGATGATCCGCAGGATCGCGGGGCTTGCCTGGTGGCTTTGCGAACTGTGGCGGAGGCCTATGGCGGCCTGGCCCTGGTAGCGACCGAAGCCGGAATCAGCCGCGAAGCCCTCTACCGGGCCCTATCGCCCAAGGGCAATCCAACGCTGAAGACCCTGATCGCGGTGTTGAAGACGGTGGGGATGCGGTTGTCCGTGGAGCCGGAACCGGAGCGGGCGGCGGCATAGGAGCACAGGGGTTGTTTCGACCGGCGTCACCGCTGTTTCGGACACGCTATGCTGCAAACGACGGGGCGGAATTTCCGGGATGGCAATCGGTTTTCGGCAGGCATCTGAGAGTGACTTTGAGCAATTGCTGGCGCTCCGCCTCATCGCTATGCGACCGAGTCTCGAGCGGCTTGGTCGCTTCGATGTGATGCGTTCGACTGAACGTTTTCAATCGTCATTCGACCCCAATTCTACACGACTCATCGTGGACGGTGATGAAATCCTCGGTTGCGTATCACTGCGGCCGACCGGCAATCGAGATGTGTGGCTGGAGCACTTCTACGTCCACCCTGCCCATCAGGGTCTTGGCGTGGGATCAATGGTCATGGAGATCATTATTGGTGAGGCGGAAGTTCGCCGAAACACGCTCCAGATTGAGGTGCTGAAGGAGAGTGACGCCAATCAATTCTACGTTCGGCACGGCTTCGTTGAGACCCATCGCGGCGAATGGGACATCTATTACCAAAGAGACCCCACTCCCCCCGCGCTGCCCTCTACGACCTCGAAATGAACTCGGGAGCTGACGCGGCCCACTCTCGACCCAGTTCGACGTAGTCGAACTCGCTCCAAGGCGCGGCACGCACGCCTGCAATTAAAGCCCAAGGAATCGCGCTCTCGACGAAGGTTTGTACGATGGGCATCACCCACCCGGCATCGTCTAACGTGCCTGCCAGCAGCGTCGCGTAGTCGGGCGCGCTTGGCGCTTGTGCCGAGACAGCGATACCGCACGCAGGGCACCAGGTTTGTCGGACCCTGCGATCGCCCCGGGCGATGTGTTCGCGGACCTCAAAGTGGCCTGAGGTCGAGATGTCCGCAGAGAGAACAACCATGTTCAGTGTGAAGGCAGCGCCCGAACGACTCTGACAGTCGTGACAGTGACAGGCGTAGACCAAGAGGGGCTTACCCTTGAGTTGGTAGCGGACAGCTCCGCAAGCGCAGCCGCCGTCTTGAGGAAGCGCGACGGGCGTCAGGTTAAATTCTCCCGGGCAACGGTCTGAGGCAGAACAGATGGCCACTTGTGTTCGTTATTGATTTCAACGAGCGGCGGATGGAATAAGTTATCATAATCGAGAAATATTCCAGGTCCTTCGTCAAGCCGCCGACGGCGCCTCCAGCGGCACCGGCATCAGCCCCATCCCCAGCGCCTCCGTCACCCTGAGCACTGTCTCCAGTTCCGGCCGCCCGGTTCGTGACAAGGAGGCGTAGAGCTGCGACCTGCTAAGTCCGGTCTTCCGCGCCAGTTCGGTCATCCCGTGCGCGCGCGCGGCGACGCCTAGCGCGTCGGCGATCTCGCCCAGGTCACGGGAGGCGAAGGCGTCGCCGAGATAGGCGGCCACGGCTGCCGGCGTATCGAGAAGGGCAGCGGAATCATAGGGTACAGTCTTAAGAGCCATCATTGGTCACCTTTGCGGCCATGGACTGGGCCAACTTGATATCTGCGGCCTGGGTCGACTTGTCGCCACCGCAGAGGAGAACGACGAGAACGGCACCTCGCCGCGTGAGATAGACCCGATATCCGGGACCGTAGTTGACCCGCAGTTCCGTAACCCTGCCACCGACAGAGTTCGCATCGCCCATATTGCCGCCGGCGAGGCGGTCAATGCGGCGGGCGATGACAGCTTGCGCGAAGGCGTCTCGCATGCCTTCGTGCCATGCCCGGAAGACTTCCGACTGCTAGACCTCGATCACTTCGAGAGTGTCTTTCAAAAACGACAATCCGTCAATGAGCTTGTCCCGCTCGACGCCGCGTTCCTGAGGGCGAGCCCCTAAACCCGCTCGAACAGCTTCGCCCACCGCGGTTTCACTCGCGTCTTCCACGACCCGCGATGCCAGGCGTCTGACGCGATCAGCGGCACCACCGTGGTGGCTTCGGCGAAGACCATCTGTTCCCAGGTGACGTCGACCTTGCCCCAGGAGCAGGCCTCTTTCAGGGTCGAGGATGAACACGCTCCGTCGCGCACGTCGGCCACAGTGATCTGCACGGCGTATTTGTGCATCTCGGCTTCGTGGCCGAGGATTTCAGCGCAGACGACGGTGTCCTGGGCGAAGTTCTTGGGCACGCCGCCGCCGACCATGAACAGGCCCGTCGCGCCGGCCGCCAGCTTGATCTCAGTCAGTTCGCGAAAGTCGGCCACCGCGTCGATGGTCAGGTAGGGCTTGCCGGCCTTCATCCGCTCGACCTGATGCTTGACGAGGCCGAAGCCGGCCGATGAGTCCACGAACGCCGGACAGAAGATCGGCACGCCCTCGTGATAGGCGGTCTCCACCAGGGAGCCCGGCTTTTTGGCGTTTCCAGCCGCCAGCCACTTGCCCATCTCCCAGATGAATTCGCGGCTGGAATAGGCTCGCGGCTCCAGCTGCTCGCAGATCGCATAGATCGTGCTGTCGCAGTTCTGCAGCTCTTCCTCGTCGATATAGGTGTCATAGATCCGGTCGATGTAGAGCTCGCGCAGGTCGCGGTCATCGACGCCCCCCTGGGCCTGATAGTGCTTGAACCCCAGCGCCTCGAAGAAGTCCATGTCGACGATGGAGG
>JANNFM010000377.1:0-5469 GCA_031379795.1 Alphaproteobacteria bacterium | reverse complement strand
GCACTGGTATCAACCAGCGCCCAGGTGACGGTCTTGCGGGCCACGCGGTCGGATATCGTGCTGATGGCGTCCCGGGCGCGCGAAACATCTCCACGTCGGGCGGCGGCTAGCCCTTGAGAGAATCGCGATTGGTCCGATGCGCTGAGCGGTCGGGCGACCGTCTGTGGCCTGGAAGGGCTGGCGTTGGGAACGCTGTCCGGCGCAACGTCGTTCAAAAGGTCGCCGATCGGGTCGATAGACTGGGCGCGCGCGACCGTGGTTGCGATCAGAATGGCGCAACCGACCAGCAGGGCGTTTCGGGTCCGGGCGTTCAAACGATCTCCGTTCTACTCTATGGTGCGCGGAATCGGCGTTGCAGGCCAAGCCCACCCCGACATATTGTCGCGTCAAATCTGAACGTCGCATCACCATGCGGCATTTTCACGGTCATTTGTTTATCCCCATGTCTGATCCCTTGTTTCGCGGCGTTCTGCCGGCGCTGGTCACTCCATTTCGCAACGGAGCGCTGGACGAGGACGCCTTCGTGGCGCTGGTCGAGCGTCAGATCGCGGGTGGCGTGCATGGCCTGGTTCCCGTCGGCACCACAGGTGAGACCGCCACCCTCAGTCATGACGAGCATCGCCGTGTTGTCGAGCTGTGCGTGAAAACGGCGGCGGGCCGGGTTCCGGTCGTGGCCGGCGCCGGTTCAAACTCCACCGCCGAGGCGATCGAGTTGGTGCGCCACGCCAAGACCATCGGTGCCGACGCCGCCCTGGTGGTTACGCCCTACTACAATCGCCCCAGCCAGGAAGGCCTCTACGCCCACTACCGGGCGATCAATGACGCGGTGCAGCTGCCGGTGCTGATCTACAATGTGCCGGCCCGGACCAGCGTGGATATTTCCAACGAGACCCTGGCACGGCTGGCAAAGCTGCCGAACATGGTGGGGATCAAGGACGCCACGGGCGACATGGTGCGCGCCAGTCTCCAGCGAATCCAGTGCGGCGATGACTGGGTGATGCTATCCGGCAATGACGACTCCGCCCTAGGCTACATGGCCCATGGCGGCCACGGTGCCATTTCAGTGACCTGCAACGTCACGCCCGGGCTTTGCGCCCAATTCTACAACGATGCGCTGTCCGGCGACTGGAAAGCCGCGCTGGCGGGCCAGGACCGGCTGATCCGCCTGCACAAGGCGTTGTTCACCGATGCCTCGCCGTCGCCCGCCAAGTTCGCCATGGCGCATCTGGGGCTCTGCACCGAGGACGCACGACTGCCGATCGTCGCTTGCTCCGAGGCCTCCCGTGCCGAGGTGCTGGCCGGCATGCGGGATGCCGGGCTGATCTGATGGCAGGCAAGCTGATCGCTGAAAACCGCCGCGCGCGGTTCGATTATTTCCTTGAACAAACCTTTGAGGCGGGCCTGGCCCTGACCGGGTCCGAGGTCAAATCCTTGCGCGTGGGACGCGCCAACATTGCCGAGAGCTATGCGGCGGTGGAGGGCAAGGAGATCATGCTGGTCAACGCCGACTTCCCGCCCTACGCCCAGGCTGGCCCACACTTCAATCACGAGCCGCGCCGCCATCGCAAACTGCTGCTGAAGCGCAAGGAAATCGACAAGCTGATCGGCGCGGTCCAGCGCGATGGCCGCACCATCATTCCCACCAAGCTCTACTGGAACGACAAGGGCATGGCGAAACTCGAGATCAGCCTGGCCAAAGGCAAGAAGGAACACGACAAGCGCGAGGCGACGGCGGCCCGCGACTGGCAGCGCGACAAGGCCCGTCTGATGCGGGACAAGGGGTGAAGCCACACGACATCGAGAGCCTGGAACGCGCCACCGTCGAGGGCGTGGCGCCTGCCAAGATCGTCGAGATCGGTGGCTGGTTGGTTCCCCTCGACGACGGCGCCATCCAGCGCGGCAAGAGCGCGACACCGCTGCGCCATGACCTGGACGCCACTGCGCTGAGCGAGATCGAGGCCGCCTACTGGACCGAAGGCCTGTCACCGGCGTTTCGCGTTGCCGACAAGCCTGGCCTGCGCGCGGTGCGTGATGCGCTGGCGACCCGCGGCTATGTCACCGGCAAGCCCACGGTCGTGGAGGTCGGTGATGTCGACCGGCTGGCGCGGCTGCGCGACACGCCCGGCGACCTGCTGACGGAACCGGACGAAGCCTGGGGCGCGGTGTTTCTGGGCGAGGGCTTTGATCCTGAGGACGGTGCCAGCCGCGTTGCGGCCCTGACCCGAGCACCTGACGCCATGTACGGCTGTGTTCGCGAGGATGGTCGGACCGTCGCGGTGGGCTGCGTGACCTTCGGCTACGGCTGGGCCGGTATCCATGGCATGCGTACGGATGCCGAGCGCCGGGGCAGGGGCCTGGCCAGCCAGGTGCTCGCCGCCCTGGGCCGCGCCACCCAGGCCAGGGGCATTACCCGCGTGTTTCTGCAGGTCGAAGAAGACAACAAGGACGCCCGGTCCCTCTACCACAAGGCCGGGTTCCAGCCTGCGTGGCCTTACCGCTACTGGTCGCGGTGAGCGCGCTTCGACTTCACGAGGAACGTCAACACCCAAACTCAAAACTCGTCATCACCCGACTTGTTCGGGTGACCCATGATCGCCGGCGACGCCGAGTGGAATGCGGCCTCTATCGAGTGCCTATCCCGAAGCGGAGATCATGGGTGGCCCGAACAAGTCGGGCCATGACGAATTGAAAAGAGGGTCGCGCTGACTACTTCGCCAGATCGCGGAGCAGGCTCTCGTGATGCGCAAGGCTGCCATCCAGAGTGTCCAAAGGGGCCTTTTCGTTCAGCCCGTGTGCGAATGACGTGCCCGGCCGCGTGAACATGCCCGAGACGCCGTAGCTGGGGATGCCGACCGCCCGGAAGTGCATGCTGTCGGTCGCGCCGGCTGTCTGCGAGGGCACGATGGAAACGCCAGCGAATCGGGCGTTCACGGCCTTGGTGACCGCCGCGACCACGTCAGAGCGCAGCGGTGAGGCCGGACTGTCCACAGAGCCGTCCGCCATGCGCGTCACCGTGGCGCTGGGGTCAGCGATCACCTCAATCAGGGTCTGGCGGACGTTTGCGGCGGGCGTTCCGGGGAAGATGCGGCAGTTGACCGTCGCCGAGGCCTTCTGCGGCAGGGCGTTGGTGGCGTGGCCACCGCTGATCATCGTCGCGACACAGGTTGTACGCAGGCCGGGGTTCTGGTTCGGATCGTTGCTGAGGATTTCCATGGCCTCGGCATCGCCCGGGTTGTTGGCATAACGGCGCAGCGCGTCACCGATGACTCCAGGTGTGCTGGCCGCCGACGCCAGCATCGACCCCTTCGTGATCTCGTTCTGCATCGCCGGGAACCGGTAGGTTGCCAGCCGATCCAGCGCCTTGCCCAGGCGGTAGATGGCGTTGGTCGGTGTCGGCCGGCTGGAATGACCGCCAGGATCGGTGACGGTGATCTCGAAGTCCGCATAGGTCTTCTCCGCGCCCTGGATGCCGTAGACCGCTGGCTTGCCGTCGATGATGCTGCCCCCACCGCCGTCGATGTTCAGCACCATCTCCGCGCCCTTCAGTCGTTGCGCCAGCACCGCGGTGGTCGCCATCACGGTCTCCTCATCGCCCGACAGCGCCAGGATCACGTCGCGGCCTGGCTTCCAGCCCTCGCGGCGCAACTTGGCCAGCGTCGCCACCATCACCGAGACCTCGAACTTGTTGTCCGTCGCGCCGCGACCATAGATGTAGCCGCCTTCGATCACCGGTGTGAACGGGTCGCGGCTCCAATCCGAAGGCTTCGCCTCCACCACATCCATGTGGCCGGAGATCACGATGGGCTTTCGGGCGGGGTCCTTGCCGGGGTAGCGTGCGATCAGGAACGCCGTGCCGGCCATCGGCTCGATGGTGATCTCGTCGGCCCTGTAGCCCCCGGCCACCAGCACGCCTTTCAGATACTCGGCATAGGGCACGAACTGGTCGCCACCGGCGACCGTGCGAAATGCTATGCTCCGCTTCAGGATGTCCAGCGCCTGGGCGCTCAGCGCGGGGTCCGGCTTCGGCGCGGCGGCGACCGGAGCCGCCGTGAGCGCCGTGATGATGGCTAGAGACGCGAGGCGGGTGGCTGGCACTTTTCGGACTTCCTGTTTCACGAGAGACCAAGCCATTGGTCAGAACATCCTTCGGGTCAATTGGCCTCAGCCGCCGATGAGGGTCCGCGCCCTCAGAAAAACGGCCTCGAACATCGCCGGCGTCAACCGCCCCGTGTTCGTGTTCAGCCGCGAGCAGTGATAGCTGTTCAGCACCACATAGGGCCCGGCCTGGAATTCTGTTCCATGGCCGGGTAACCCCGCGGCGGCTTTCAGCCCCAATGCCTTCAGCACGTTGCGTCGCGACACGTCGCCCAGGGTCACGATCACCTTGAGGCGGGGCAGGGCGGCCAGCCGCGCGGTCAGGAACGGCCGACAGGCATTTTCCTCGGACGTTTCGGGCTTGTTGCCGGGTGGCGCGCAGCGCACGGCATTGGTGATCATGCAGTCGTGCAACCGAATATCGTCGTCAGACCGCGCCCCGTAGGTCCCGGTCGCGAACCCGGTTTTCAGCAGCGTCGCATAGAGGAGCGTGCCGGCGCCGTCGCCGGTGAACGGGCGGCCGGTGCGGTTCGCGCCCATCCGTCCCGGCGCCAGCCCCACCACGACAAGCCGGGCCTCTGGATCGCCGAACGACGCAACGGCACCGTTGAATCCTTCCGGGATCGAGGCGCGGTTTGCAGTCCGATAGGTGACCAGGCGCGGGCAGAGCTGGCAATCGGCGGGGGCTTCGGCAGGCGTGGTCACAGGCTCGTCTCCGGTGTAGGTCGGGCGCTGTCAGAGCCGCGGGGCACTTCGTTGAACATCCTCGACCTCGATCAGGCGGTGATTATCGCCCTCGGCAGCAACCTCGGCGCCTCCGAAGATCTGCTGGAGGCCGCGCTGGCCCACCTTGCCGACGAAGGCCTGCGGGTCCTTGCGCGGTCCAGCTGGTGGCGATCCGCCGCCTGGCCCGATGCGACCCAGCCTGCCTACCGCAACGGCGTCGCCATTGTCGAGACGAACCGGGATCCCGTCGCCGTGATGGCGACCCTGCTGGGCATCGAGACCGCGCTGGGCCGCCGGCGGACCACCCGCAATGCGCCCCGAACCCTTGATCTCGACCTGATCGCGCACGGACGGACGGTTCTGAACGCGCCCGATCTGATCCTTCCCCACCCTCGCGCTCACGAGCGCCGATTCGTCATGGGCCCGCTGGCCGAGATCGCGCCCGGGTGGGTGCATCCGGTTTTGGGCGAGACCGCCGAGGTGCTGGCGAGGGCGGCGACCGTGGGGGCGGATGCTCAACCGGGCTGAACCCGATCCTCGAGCGTCCCATCCCGCACACCCTGCGCCACATCCTTGATCTGGTCGTTCAGCCGTCGCTCCTGGGCGAGGTCCTCGGCCGTCAGCCCGTCGAGGCCCAGGCCCGCGACG
>JANNFM010000335.1:0-4083 GCA_031379795.1 Alphaproteobacteria bacterium | reverse complement strand
GCCGCCAATGCGGTAACCGCTCTGATTGGGCCCTCCGGCTGCGGCAAGTCCACCCTGCTGCGAACGCTGAACCGAATGTACAGTCTCTATCCTGGCCAGAAGGCGACCGGTCAGGTTCTCTTGGACGGCGAAGATATCCTGGGCTCGCGGGTGAACGTCGCGGCCCTGCGTGCGCGCATCGGCATGGTGTTCCAGAAGCCGACACCGTTCCCGATGTCGATCTTTGACAACGTCGCCTACGGCGTACGCCTCTATGAAAAGATGTCGAAACCCGATCTGGCCAACCGTGTGGAAGAGTCCCTTCGCAAGGCGGCGTTATGGGAAGAGGTCAAAGACAAGCTCAAGGAGTCGGGTCTCAGCCTTTCTGGTGGTCAGCAGCAGCGCCTTTGTGTCGCGCGCGGTATCGCGGTGAAGCCGGAGATCCTGTTGCTGGACGAGCCGGCATCGGCGCTGGACCCGATTTCCACGGCAAAACTCGAAGAAACCATCGCTGCACTCAAGACTGAGTACACCGTGGTGATTGTCACCCATAACATGGGCCAGGCCGCGCGCCTGTCCGACCACACCGGCTTCATGTACCTGGGCCAGCTGGTCGAATTCGGCGAGACTGATCAGCTCTTTACCAATCCGGTCACCACCCGGGCGCGCGACTATATCACGGGCCGGTTCGGCTAGGAGTGACGAGCATGGAACATACGGTCAGAGCGGTCGATCTCGATCTGGACGGCATCGCCAAGGACGTAGCGGCGATGGGCGATCTTGCGGTGGCGCAGGTTCGCGCCTCTGTCGATGTGTTCCGACGCCACGACCTGGTGACGGCCGCCAAGGTCGTCCGGGCCGACGATGCTCTGGATATTCAGGATGCCGAAATTGAGAAGCGGGCCATTCGCTTCATCGCCTTGCGTCAACCCATGGCCGACGATCTCCGACGTCCGATCGCCGCCATGAAGACCGCCATGCAGCTTGAGCGCTGCGGCGATCTGGCCAAAAACATCGCCAAGCGGGTAGGGCGGATGGCGGGGCCAGCCTCGACGGCGGCGGTAACAAGCGTCGTTGAATTGGGCGTGCTCGCGGCGGACCGTCTTGCTGCTGTCATAGATGCGTTCCGTCAGGGTGACGCGCAGGCGGCCTACGCCGTCTGGCTGAAAGACACAGAAATCGATGAGCGTCACGACGAGGTTCTGGCTCAGATCGTGGCGGAAATGACCTCATCGCCGGCGACGGTGGCGGATGGCACGCACCTGCTGTTCATTGCCAAGAACCTGGAGCGCATCGGCGATCACGCGACAAACATCGCCGAACTTGTGCACTATCAGCTGACCGGACAGGACCTGGCCGACCGCCCCAAATTGTAGGTGTCGCTACTGCTGCTGCTGCTGCATCTCGTGGCGACGCTTTTCCTCATAGGCCGCGACGTTGGGCTGCACCCGGCGTGATGGTGCCGGCCCGCGGCGTGACACGCGCATGAACTCCGGGTCGGTAATGGTGGCTCGCGCCTTTCGCACCGAGACGCCCACAGCCAGCGCACTCTCGGTGCCACCCTTGTAGACCCCCCTTGACGGCGGCACGTCGGAATAGTCCCGGCCAACGGCGCAGGTGATGTGTCGCTCACCAGCGATAGTGTTGTTGGTCGGATCCAGGCCGAACCAGCGCAAGCTGGGCAAGAAGACTTCTACCCAGGCGTGGGTGGCGTCCGGATCAGACCTGTCGCCTTGCTTGCGGTCTGTGAACAGATAGCCGGACACATAGCGCGCGGGGATGCCCCAGGATCGGCAGATGGCGATCATGACATGGGCGAAGTCCTGGCAAACGCCCTTCCGGGATTTCAGCACATGGTCGATGGGGCTGTCGGCCCGGGTGACGCCGGTTTCGTAGGCGAATGAATCGTAGATCGCCTTGTTTAGCGCCAGCAAGGCCTTCAGAGGATCGAGCAATCTGAGGTCGCCAATGGCATGGTCGGCTTCATATTTTCGCAGAGACTCTGTTTCCCGGGCAAAGCCATGCGGATGCAGGAAGTCGAAGTTTTCGCCCTGCAGGAAATCGGATCGGAGGCGATCCCACTCGCCCATATCGAGGTCCTTGGGCAGGCGCGGGGGCGCTTGGCTCTCGACAGCGGCGCGGGCGGTGATGGTCAGCTGATCGTGCGGCTGCGGCACATCGAAGTGGTGGACGGCGTTGCCAAAACTGTCGGCGTAGGAAAACAGCTGCGATGGGGGATCGAGGTCCAGATCAAAGCTGATCAGACGCTGGCGAATGCTCTTCTGCGGCTGCATCCACACCTCCATGACGCTTTCGCGCACGGGGATGGTGTATTTGTACTGGGTGATGTGGCGGATATCGAGGAGCACAGATTGTTCCTTCAGGTCGGCAGGCGTTCTTCGAGGGGGTAGGCGACGAAGGCGTCATAGAGGCTGCGGTGGATCGCCGAGCACTCGTCCAGCACGGTCTTGAGGAAAGGGCTGGCGCCCTGGGCCTCAAGTTCGTCCATGTCCCCGTACTGCAGTCGCGCCCGCAGCCGACCCGCGAAGCGGTCCGGACCTACGCTGCCGGCCATCCCGGAATGACGGATGATGGCAGTCAGATGGGTCTCGATTTGCTGGGTGCAAAACCGGATTGAACGCGGGAAATCCTCGTCCAGCGTCAGGAACTGCATGATGAAACGCGGCTGCATCTCGGCGGTGTAGACCCGCAGATAGGGCTCCAGGGCACAGCCCATCCTCAGGACGCTGGTCAGGGCGAAGTGGTCGGTAACCGGCTTGCGCTTGCGGCCTTCACCGAACACCACCTCAAGCAGGGATCCGATCAGCTGGGCGCGCTCCAGGTAGACCCCCAGCAGCAGAAAGCTCCAACCCTCGCCATGGCTCATCGTGGCATCGCCGGCACCCTTGAACAGGTGCAGGTCGGCAATGGTGTCGTGCAGGAATTGCTGCGAGCCGTCCCCGAACGAGCGCGTGGCGTCGGGATCGTTCATCCGCAGATAGATCAGGTTGAGGCGCTCCCACGTCTCGGTCGTGATCTGGTCGCGGACCTGACGTGCGTTTTCCCTGGCGTGGGCAATCGACGAATAGATCGACAGGTCGTCTGAACGGTCCAATGCCAGCGATAGGGCGGCTTCATAGGGCGTCTTGGCCTTGGCCATCTCGGGGTCGCCAACGGCCGCCATCGCGATGCGCGCGACCAGATTCGCCGCGGGAGAACGATCAAGGGTCGCGTTCAGCATCACGTCGGACAGCCGGCACATATGCTCGGCGCGTTCCACGTATCGACCGATCCAGTAGAGACTGTCGGCCACTCGCGCGAGCATCATGCGAGTGGCCTTTCCTCAAGAATGGCCATCATCATCGGGTCTTGCCCCTCGTTTCGGACAGCACCCAGGTGTCCTTTGAGCCGCCACCCTGACTTGAATTCACCACCAGAGAGCCCTTCTTGAGGGCGACCCGAGTGAGGGCTCCCGGCGTGACCGTGATTTTGTCGCCGGACAGAATGAAGGGGCGCAGATCGACGTGCCGCGGCTCGACAGCGCTGTCGATCAGGCACGGCGCGGTGGAAAGCTGGATGGTGGGTTGGGCGATGTAATTCGCAGGGTCTGCCTTCAGGGCGGCGGCGAACTCGTCCTGCTGGGCCTTGGTCGAGTGGGGCCCGACCAGCATGCCGTATCCGCCTGACGCGCCCACTGCCTTGACCACGAACTTGTCCAGATTTGCCAGCACGTGGCTCAATTGCGCCGGCTCACGGCACAGATAGGTCTCGATATTGGGCAGGATGGCGTCTTCATTCATGTAGTAGCGAATGATCTCAGGCACATAGGCGTAGACGGCCTTGTCGTCGGCCACGCCCGTGCCCGGCGCATTGCAGATCACCACATTGCCGGCGCGATAGGCGTTGAAAAGGCCAGCTGCCCCCAGCGATGAATTTCTCCGGAAGGTCAGCGGATCGATGAAGTCGTCGTCGACACGGCGGTAGATCACGTCGATCCGCCTGAGGCCCGTGGTGGTTCGCATGTAGACCATGTTTTCGTGGACCACGAGGTCGCGGCCCTCAACGAGCGGAACACCCATCAGTCGCGCCAGATAGGCGTGCTCA
>JANNFM010000322.1:0-2231 GCA_031379795.1 Alphaproteobacteria bacterium | reverse complement strand
ACGGCGCGCCAGAGGTCCCCGGGGCCGAAGTCTAGCCCTGAACTCGTCATCCAGAACTCTCACGGTGTCATCCCGGTTTTCGCTGCAAGCGAAAGACCGGGACCCACAAACGCCGCTGCTTCCGGATAGCGTCCAAGCGGCGACGCAGTACCGACTTCTCGACGACTGAGCTTATGGGGCCCGGTGTTTGGCTGACGCGGAGAAAAAGCGGGGCACGCACGCATTCTGGTCGACCCCTTCCGTAGGCAACTCCAGACCGGGAACAGCGCACCTCCGGAACTCCAGAATGCGCATGCGTCCCGACTTTCCATCATCGCGTACGTCCTGGGCTGAGCGCGGTCTTCCGCTCCCCCTGAACAGTCTTTGGGAGGGTCTGCTATCCGGCGCACAGCCGGAACGTCCGCTTGTTGGCTTGGAGCCAACGCGAAAGAACGACCCGTTGCTGACGTCGAGCATCCGTCCTCGGCTTTGGAAATCGTACGCGTAGCAACAAATCTGCCCAACTGTGCGTTGGTGGAAAGGCTGCCAAAACCGGTCCGCTCCGGCAGCAGCTTGTTGCGGAAGGCAAGGGATGAGGAACCGATACGAGTTTAGCTACATGGCAGGAGGCTTAATGCCCGTCTGGACAAAGACCATTGAATTCGAATCCGACGAAGCTGCGATCGAGGGTGCGCGCATCCTCACGAAGGTCGAAGCCGACGCAACGATCGCCAGACCAATCACCATGTTGGTCGGCCGCTGCAGCAGCGATGAGGATTTGGCTATGCTGGGGGCTTGGAATTGGAGCCCCGCCGAGAGCTGGATGCCATCGTAGCATGATTTCGAAGCCGCATTTTACGAGGCCATACGCAGCCTTGACCTAAGCCGCGGTGATCTTCCTTCCGCTGACACGAACCATCGTGCCTCCGCCACTGACCCGACAACCGACAGCGCCCAGCAGGCAAGGCCTGCCGTGGGTAGGGGCTTCCCCGGCTTTCTGAAGTTTACCTGACAGTTCCCTTCTGACGGTTGAGCTACTGGGCGGACACTGGCGCCAGCGTTCCCAGCCAGGCTACGACGGCCAACACGACGAACGCGAGCGCGGTCTCCAGGACGACGCTGCGGCGCAGGGTCGCCAGTGCGTCGCCGCTTGAGGAGCCTTCACCCGCTAACTTCGCGCCGAGGGCCGGCGTTAGGCGGAACTGGTTCACGGCCGCAAGCACGAGCATCCCGGTGAAGAGGGCCAGCTTGATTGAGAGCAACTGGCCGTATGGCGTGGTCCAGAGGCCAGCGATGCGGCTCGGTCCGACCAGGAACCAGCTGTTAGCGAGGCCTGAGGCGATCAAGACCGCCACAAGCGCCGAACCGATGCCCGAGAAGCCCTGCAGCGCCTTGTGTAGAACCGCGTCCAGGTCTGCGGATGCCGTCCGTGGGGGAAGCAGAAGAAAGAACGCCACTAGTGCGCCGATCCAGGCGCCGGCGGCCAGGGTGTGCAGGATGTCGGCCGCGAGGTGCAGCAACCCCGCCGTCCCATCGGTCGCGGCCCCGTGGCCCATCCACGCGAAGCTCGCGGCGATCAATGCACCCGCGCCGGCGCACGCCCACCAACTTGCGCGGTCGGGGCGGCGCACTGAGAGGAAGATGAGTGCAAGGGCGCTGGCGCTCGCGCGGACAGCTGTCGACGGTCCCATCGACATCGTCGTCATGACCGCGGACAGAGACTCGAGCTTCAGGCCCTCCGCAACGGAACCCGCCAGGATCGAGGTATGCGCCAGAAGGCCGAGCAAGCTCGCAATGAGCACGCCGCCGGCGGCCCAGGCGAGCAGCGTACGCGGCCAGCTCAGTTGCTGGGCCGAACCGACGCCCACTCTCGGTAGAGCGTAGAGCAGGAAGAGCGACGATCCAAACAGGACCGTCGCTCCTGCGAACTGTAGCAGCCTGAGGACGATGACCGCAGGCTCCAGCACGCGGCTACCTCACAATGAACGGAACGGTTCCGTCCATCTTGTGCCCGTCATCGGACGTGGCCGCATGCCAGGTGATTTTGTAGGTGCCGGCCATCAGTTTGCCTTGCGGCTTCCCGACGATCGTCATGTGGTCCTTGGAGACCATCGTCGTCATCTTGACCTTCATGCCGTTCATCCCCGGCATGCTCAGCTCGAACTTCGAGAAGGCGGGCGTCAGCTTCTCGTCGAAGGTGAGGCTGATGGTCTTAGGCGACGTCACCGTCGCATTGGCCGCTGGGTCGGATT
>JANNFM010000261.1:0-5530 GCA_031379795.1 Alphaproteobacteria bacterium | reverse complement strand
CCGAACTCCTGAAGCGCGGCCTGAAGGTCGTTGATCTCTCCGCGCTATGGGCCGGTCCGATGTGTGGCGCAATCCTGGCAGGCATGGGTGCACGGGTGCTGAAAATCGAGAGCAGCCGCCGACCGGATCCAACGCGGGTCTCGACCCCGGAATTCTTTCGCCGCCTGAACGGCACCAAGCACAGCATCGCGCTCGATTTCGAGTCTGCGGCGGGCCGCATCGCGCTTGCCGACGCATTTTCCAAAGCGGATGTAGTGATCACCAGCGCCCGACCACGCGCGTTTGCCGGACTGGGTCTGAGCCTCGACGCGGTTTTCGGGTCGAACCCGGGCCTCGTCTGGGTTGCGGTCACTGGCTACGGGTGGACGGGAGAGGCCGCTCTGCGGGTCGCGTTCGGCGACGACGCAGCAGCGGCTGGCGGCCTCGTGCGCTGGACGCCGGCCGGGTCGCCGCGGTTCCTGGGCGACGCCCTGGCGGATCCCGTGACGGGTCTTGCCGCCGCACTTGGCGCGCTGAAGGGTCTGGAAGCGGGGGGCGGTGTTCTTGTTGATGTTTCCCTGGCACGGACTGCAGGCGGCGCGGCGACCCTCTGTCGGCATAGAGGTTCTGCATGAGCCTGCTCATCCGGAATGTTGAGATCGACGGTCGTCGCGGAATTGACCTGCGGGTTGAGCGTGGGCGCATTGTGGGAATTGGTTCTGGCTTACCGCGCGCCGCAAATGAATTGGACGGGCAGGGCGGTGCCCTGATCCCGGGCCTTTGTGACCATCACATCCATCTGTTCGGCCTGGCCGGACGAAATGCGTCCGTGAGCCTGGTCGACGCCAAGACACCGGTGGAGGTCCACTCACGAATCAGTTCGGCCTTGTCTGTGCGACCGGCGGGCGGATGGGTAAGGGCCATTGGCTATCATGAGGAGATGGCCGGCACATTGACGCGTGACGACCTTGATCGATTGGCGCCAAGCCATCGCCTACGCATCCAGCATCAGACCGGGTCGCTGTGGATTCTAAATAGTCTGGCGCTGGAAGCTGTTGCCGACGACCACGCTCCCGAGGGGCTGGAACGTGATGAAACGGGGCGTCCGACCGGGCGACTTTGGCGCGAGGATAGTTGGCTCAGGTCCCGTATCGGCGCGGAGCCGCCGCCACTCGCCCCCATTGGCCGTATGCTGGCGGCGTTCGGGGTCACGGCCGTCACCGACGCCAGCGTGACCACTGATGCGGGTGGCGCTGAATTGCTGGCCCAAGCCCATCGCGTTGGCGACCTGCCGCAACGCCTGACGCTGATGAGCGGTGGCCCTATCGAGGCGCCGGGGGACGCCGCATTTGCGATCGGGCCGGTCAAGGTGCTGCTGGACGACCACGCGCTTCCGGACTTCGACGATTTCACCCTGCGGATTGCGCGCGCGCGCGCGTGGGGGCGTTCGGTCGCCGTTCACTGCGTGACCGCGGGAGAGCTGGCCCTGACCCTGGCGGTCTTTGAGGCGCAGGGCGCGCTGCCCGGGGATCGTATTGAGCACGGCGGGATGATCCCCTATGGCGCAATCGACAGTTTGCGGTCGCTGGGTTTGACGGTCGTCACGCAATCAGCGTTCGTTCGCGAGCGTGGCGACCGCTATTTGTCCGAGGTTGATCCCGGCCAGCAGGCCGACCTCTACCGGTGCGCCAGCCTTCTGGCCAAGGGCGTCCGGATGGCGGGCAGCTCCGACGCGCCCTACGCGTCTTCTGACCCCTGGATCGGAATACAAGCGGCGGCGGATCGGCTGACATCCGGCGGCGTTGTTCTCGGGCGTGACGAGCGGGTCAGCCCGACGGTGGCGTTGGGGATGTATCTGAGCGATGCGGCCACGCCCGGACACGGCAGTCGCCGTGTCGAGATCGGTGCGACTGCTGATCTGTGTCTGCTGAAGACGCCGTTGTGCGAGGCACTTGATGCCCCCGGAGCAGAACTGGTTCGCGCCACACTCGTAGGTGGCGAGTTTGTATTTGGGCCGGTTCACGACGTGTAGACGGGCGGTAGCCGCCGATAGCCGAAGAGGTCTGTGTTTATCACTTGTAGCCGCAGCCGACATCATTGCCGATCAAGTCAGCGGTGTGGGCGAGGCTGGCGCCAGCCGACCCTGGTGGCCGCTGGCACCGATGAAGCTCATAGATCGCATCCCGCGCGCTGGCCACGTTTCAGGCGCGTCGCGACCTCGAACGGGCGCCTGCCTTTCGAGGAGTGATGGAGAGGTTTTGGGGGCTACAGGCGATCTGCGTTCCTACCGTGACCGGCGATTGTTTGCGATGCAGCAATCTTCGCAAGAGAGGCTTCGCACGCTTGTCCCCTGGATTTCGCAGGGCGTTTCGCGCGGAGCCCCGTTCAGGGCACATACGCGTCGTCAGTGCTGCTTTCTCCTAGTAATTTCGGCAAGAAAATGCCGCAAAACTGACATACTGGAACGAGCAATCCTGCCGAAACAGGATCGCGTCGTGGCCCGCTGGCGACCCGGTATCCTCTCGTGACGAATTATTTCACCCGCCGCGAAAATCGTGACTTGCGTGCACTGCAGCAAAAGTTCAAAGAGAGCCTGCCCTTTTGGGCGTTTCCTCCCTAATGACTTGGCCGCGCCTCCGGGCGCGGCCCTTTTTTTGTCGCGAAATGCCAGAACAACAGCGCGATTCTGTGCCGCATTCATCCCGTGGGGGAGTCGGTGCGAGGGGAGGGCGCTGCGGGCGTCTGAACCCCCGGTTCCGGCCAGCCCGATGATTCGTCGGCAGGCAATCCGCCTGTGTCGGCGGAATCGCTGCGACATAGGATCGCGTCAAGCCTGACCTCCCGCCTGAGTTGCTTGCAATCCTCGGGTCGATGGCCGAGTTTCAGTCTCAAGGGGAGCATGATGATTCAAGACCCGGAGTACAGTCGCCGATTGGCGCAAAATCTGGTGGAGCTATTGTCTCCCTATGAAGAAGAGTTGATCCAGTTAGAGCGCGACGCGCCCGCGTTTGGACCTCTGAGGCGCGCGATCGGTATTGTGATCGCGGAGGCCTGCTACTGCATTTCGGACAGAGCCTTTCCGCTCGAGAGTCTTGCGACTTCGAAGGACGACGAGGCCAGTCAGACGGATGATGAAGCAAACCGTGCGCGGTAGGTCATCAAGACTTTAGGAGGACCGGACTCTATGGCGAACAAACCCGATGCAGCAGCAGACCCGATCGACGTGGCCGTCGGCGCACGGATTCGGCTGTTGCGCAAAGTGCGTGGCTTGTCGCAGCAGGCGCTCGCAGAAGCCGCTGGCGTGACATTCCAGCAGATTCAGAAATATGAGCGTGGGGCCAATCGCGTTAGCGCTTCGATGCTGACGCGCATTTCCAAGACGTTGGATGTCCCCGTCGCGGAGATGTTCGGCGAGTCGACGGCTAATAGTGGTGCAGTCGATGAAGTGGCGGCCTTGCTGGCCGAACCGGGCGCATTGGAACTTCTCAAGGCCTATTCAGTGTTGCCGAAGGGCGTGTCACGTTCGGCGTTGGTCGAGTTCGTCCGCAGTCTTCGCATCCAGCCCACCTGACGATGATGGGTCACTGGGTATCGAACGCCGCTGCAGTCGCAGCGGCGTTTTGCGTTTCGGGACCAGCGTGGGCCGCGCCCAGTGCGGCCGAGATCAAGATGATCGCGAGGATTGACGCCGACAGTGCTTCAAATCTGGCGTTCCTCGAGCAGCTGGTTCGCGTGAACTCCGGCACCATGAATCTGGCAGGCGTGGCGCAAGTCGGTGCGATGTTGCGACCACGGTTCGAAGCCCTCGGTTTTGAGGTTCGCTGGGTGCCGATGTTGCACACAGGGCGGGCCGGTCATCTGATCGCCACGCACCGGGGCGCGGGGCGCGGCAAGCGCATTCTGTTGATCGGCCATCTGGACACCGTGTTCGAACTCGACAGCCCCTTCCAGGGGTGGAAACGCACCGGTGACACCGTTGAAGGCCCTGGCGTGGGTGACATGAAGGGCGGCAATGTCATCATGCTGGCGGCGCTGAAGGCCATGCAGGATGCGGGTACCTTGAAAGCTGCCGACATTACAGTTGTGCTGACCGGCGATGAGGAAAACCCGGGATCGCCGCTGGGTGTGGCGCGCGCCGATCTGATCGCGGCCGGCCGGGCCAGTGATCTGGCCCTGGATTTCGAAGGCCTTGCCCGTCGTGGGGGTCAGGACGTCGGGTCCATTGCGCGACGCTCCTCCACGTCCTGGACGATCCGGGCTACGGCCAAGTCCGGCCACTCCTCAGGAGTTTGCAAACCGGATGTCGGCTGTGGCGCGGTCTACGAGCTCGTTCGCATCCTGGATGAGTTCCGCCGCGCTCTGCCTGAGCCCAACCTGACCTACAACGTGGGCCTGATCCTGGGCGGGTCCAGCGCGGCATTGAACTCAAATGACACCGGCGGCCAGGCGAGCGGCAAACCCAACGTGATCGCCTCCGACGCGATCGCACGCGGTGACATCCGGACTTTGTCGCCCGAACAGGAGGCCCGTGTCCGCGCCCACATGCGCGCCATCGTGGCTCAACATCTGGACAAGGCCGACGCGGGGATCGAGTTCTCCGATGATGGCTATCCGCCCATGGCTCCGACTGAGGGCAACAAGGCATTACTGGCGCGCCTGAACGCGGTGAACGCTACGCTGGGGCTGCCCGAGATGCCGGCTGGCGACCCGGCCAATCGGGGCGCTGGCGACATTTCCTTCGTTGCTTTTATCGATGGCCTGGTGGGTCTTGGCATGGCGGGCGAGGGGAGCCACGCGCCGGGCGAGACCGCCGACGTAAGAAGCCTGGATGTCCAGGCCAAACGGGCGGCGTTGTTGATGTCCCGCCTGTCTCGCGAGCCGCGTTAGGCCGTTACGCCGAGGGCTGCCAGGGCGCGCACCTTGATGGCCTTGTAATCGACCTTGCCGTTGGGGGCTCGTCCGATGCTGTCGATCAACACGAGCTCTCGCGGGGCCTTGTAGGCCGCCAGCTGGCTGCGGACGTGCTCAGACAATTCGCGCAGGGTCGGGGTCTGGCCGAGCTCAGGTTCGACCACGGCGCAGATCCGCTCGCCGAAACGGGCGTCGGCCACGCCAACCACCACCGCATCGCGCACGCCTGAGTGACGCTTAAGGGCTTCCTCGACCTCCTCTGGAAACACCTTTTCGCCGCCGGTGTTGATGCAGACCGAGCCGCGACCCAGCAGCGTCAGGGTGCCGTCAGTGTTCACCTCTGCCCAGTCGCCGGGTACCGACCAGCGGATGCCTTCCATGATCTTGAAAGTCGCCGCGGATTTTGCCTCGTCCTTGTAGTAGCCAGCCGGCAGGAAGCCGGTGACCGCCACCATGCCTCGCTCGCCGGAGCCAGGTTCTACGCGGCGACCGTCCTCGGTGAATACCGCGCAGTTCGGCCCCAGCATGAAGGCGGCGGTCTGTACTTCCGCGCCAGGCGCGGAGGCCGAAACGCCCATGCCCACCGCCTCCGATGACCCGAAACTGTCCATGATCACCGCGTTGGTCACATGCCTCAGCA
>JANNFM010000224.1:0-3807 GCA_031379795.1 Alphaproteobacteria bacterium | reverse complement strand
CGAACTTGAACGTTTTGCGGCTGAGCCGGTCACGGCTGTCGAAGACGCGCCGTCACGGAGCGAGCGTTCTGCACGCACGCCCACACCCTACGTCGAGACCGACCACGAGAGCGAAGCCGACTACGAGAGTTCGGATACCTCACTCGATATCCACATCAAGGACCTCTCTGATCTGCTGGACCAGCAGGCCGAGACCCTCGACCCCCAGCGCAAGCACCGCGACGGTCTGGCCCGCCTCTCCGACTGGTGGGTCCGTAGCCAGCACGTCGCCCGTCCCAAACGCCAGCGCCGCTGCAAGGCCTGGCCCGGCGACGACCCCGGCCCGCAAGGCCCACCACCCCTCGACGCCGTCCTCACCGCCATGGCCGCCCCACCCTGGCGCGGCAGCGGTTGACGCTGCGGGGCGCATCTCCCACCCCCACGTTGTCAACCCGGTTTTCGCGTCAGCGAAAGACCGGGACCCATAAACGCCGACGCTTACTGTCCTGTCGCAGCGGCGACGCTGTGCCACCTCAACGACCCCCGAGCGTATGGGTCCCGGTCTTCGCCAAGCGGCGAAACCGGGATGACAAACTTTGGGTGGATGACGGCGCGTGGGCGGATGATACCCCGTTGGTAAACCCGAAACGGCCCACGCCTCCCCGGCGATTCTCCGCGTTTTCCGCAGTCAAATCTTACATCACCGCCACCATAACACCCCTTGGCAAGGCCAGCTGTCTGCGAGACCCTGCCCTCAACAAGCCAAACCACCCCGAGGAAGCTCGCAATGAACGCCCCCGTGAAAACCCCCGAAGCCATCGCCTGGCATCTGCAGGGCAACTGGGCGCCCGTGCTGGACGAAATCGAGGCCGGTCCTCTGTCCGTAACCGGCGAAATTCCGAAAGAGCTGAACGGTGACTACGTTCGCGCCGGGATGAACCCCCGATCCGGGCACAGCGAGCACTGGTTCGCAGGCACAGGCATGCTGCATTCGGTGCGCCTGGAGAATGGACAGACCCAGTACCGCAATCGCTTTGTCCGTACGCCCTATTACGACGGTGACCTGAACCTGATGGGCGGCATGTTCGACCCTGCTGCGTCGCCCGCCAACACCAACGTCATCAGACACGCCGGACAGATCCTGGCGCTTGAGGAAGCCCACCTGCCCTGGGCAGTAGACCGGGACCTGAACACCCTGGGCGCCCACACCTTCGGCGGCAAACTCGAGGGCGCCATGACGGCCCATCCGCGCCAGTGCCCGATAACCGGAGAGCTGCTGTTCTTCGGCTATCAGATGGCTCGCGCACCCCACCTCACCTACTACCGCGTCGATGCGGCTGGGGTGATGGTCGAGGCTGAGCCCATCGACCTGCCCAACCCGGTGATGATGCACGACTGGAACATCACCCGGAACCATGTGGTGTTCATGGACCTGCCTGTGGTGTTCGACCTGAAGGCCGCCATGCGCGGGGAGGCACCGCTGCAGTTTCGTCGTGAAGCCGGGGCGCGGCTGGGTGTGATGGCGCGCAATGGTGCCGGCGGTCAGGTTCGCTGGTTCGAGATCAACCCCTGCTACGTCTTCCATCCGGTCAATGCCTACGAGGATGGCGAGACCATTGTGATCCACGTGTGTCGCCAGCAGGAGGCAATGGTTGGCGGCTTCGAGAATCTCTACAGCGGCGAGGCCACCACAGGTCGGCTCTGGCGCTGGACCATCGATCTGGCCCGCGGCACGGTCAAGGAAGAACAGCTGGACGATGCCGGCTCCGACTTCCCGCGGGTGAACGACACCCTGGTCGGATTGAAGGCCCGGTTTGGCTATACCGCCAGTCTGGACTCCAGAGCTCCGACCCTGACCCTTGGCCAGTATCTCTACAAATACGACCTCGGTTCCGGCGCGCGGCTTACCCACGACTTCGGCGACGACAGTCATCTGGGCGAGCCGGTTTTCGTGCCGCGGGAGAACGCCAGCTCAGAGGACGATGGCTGGGTCATCGCGTTGAAGCACGACGAGGCCAAGGACGAATCCCAACTCGTAATCCTGAACGCCCGGGACTTCGACGGCGCGCCCGCGGCGACCGTCACCATGCCGCGTCGCGTCCCTTATGGCGCGCACGGCAACTGGATGCCGGCGTAGCGGGTCGGAAGCGCCTGCCGAGTCTGCGGCAGGGTTCGGGCAGGTGGTAAGGGAGGAGGACTATGCGCTGGCGGTCTTCACCCAGACGGCACTCAACCGGCCGACCGCCTCGTCGGCCAGTTCCAGGCTGCGGTCGATACTCTCAAGCAGACCCACCAGATCGACCCCTTCCGTGCCCTTCTTGCCTTCCATGTAGCGTGCGTAGACCCCGTGGACGATGCACGCCGATTTCCAGCGATTGAAGCCAATGTAGTAGTCCAGATGCGAGAGGTCCCGACCGGTCCGATCTGCATAGCGTTGGGCCAGTTGGGTCCGGCTTGGGAACCCGGGTGGCGACGTCGCGCCCTCCGGCTTTGGCGCGACGGCGTCCTTGGGGTCGGGCCACTGGTTCAGCGCATAGGCCAGATCGGCCAGCGGATCGCCCAGAGTTGAGATCTCCCAGTCCACCACCGCCGCCACCGTGCCATCGGGCCCCACGAGACAGTTGTGCACCCCGTAGTCCCCGTGGACGACCTTGGCGGGACCCTGGTCCGGGATATTGGCCAGGAAGAATTCCTGCAGGCTGTGGGCTCTCGGATCATCGAACTGCGCCGGTTCAACGGACGCCGTCCACGACCGGTACCAGGTCTTAAGCTGGCGAGCGATGTAGCCCTCCTTCTTGCCCAGGTCTCCGAGGCCGACCTCATCCGGATCCAGGGCGTGCAGGCTGGCCAGGGCGTCGATGAACGAGTGCGCCATGGCGACCCGACGGTCTTCAGGCACCCAGCGCCGGGTATCCTCGGAATTGTAGAGCGGATGGCCGTTGATATGGCCCATCACGTAGAACTTGGCGCCCGTCACCGACGGATCGTCGCAAAACCCCAACGCGGCCGGAACGGGCACCGGCGTGTCGGTCAGGGCGCTGATCAGCGCCCACTCGCGGGCCATGTCGTGGGCCTTGGGCAGCAACTCGCCCATGGGCGGACGGCGGATCACGGCCGAACGGCCATCCGCGTCGTCGATCTGGTAGGTCAGGTTCGAGTGTCCGCCCTCGAGCCGCGTCCAGGTCAACGGCAGCCGCAAGGACGGCACGTGCTGGCCGATCCAGGCCTCCACGACCGCGACGTCATACCCCATGGGGCCTTTGGTTTCCGTCATGACGGCTCCAGACTCTCGGGCTATCGACCGGTGAACGCAGGCGCACGTTTTTCCACGAAGTGGGCGACGCCCTCCTTGAAGTCTTCCGATACGAAGCTTCCCGGCATGTCGGCGTTGGCCGCGTCGATGGCTTCACCCAGGCCCTGGAACTGGGCGGCCCAGATCTCGCGCTTGATCTCGCCCAGCGACCGCGGCGACACCTCGGTCGCCAGCATCCGGGCGTATTCCATGACCTCGGCTTCGAAATCGGCCAGCGGGATCACCCGGCTGACCAGCCCCATGGCCAAAGCTTCAGGCGCCCTCACCTTCCGCGCGCTGAACAGCAGGTCGGCGGCGTGCGCCATGCCGACCAGTCGGGGCAACAACCAGGAAATCCCATGTTCCGCGATCAGGCCCCGGCGGGCGAAGGCCGTGGTGAAGACCGCAGCGTCCGACGCAAAGCGCATGTCGGCATAGAGCGCCATGACCATGCCCAGGCCCGCGCAGGCGCCGTTCACCGCCGCGATGATCGGCTTGGGCACTGCCGGGAAGTAGGAATACTGGCGCTGGTAGTC
>JANNFM010000193.1:0-7237 GCA_031379795.1 Alphaproteobacteria bacterium | reverse complement strand
GGCCGACATCAAGACGGTGACGGCGCTGGGCGGCTATGCGGCGACGGCGATCACGGCGGTGACGGTGCAGAACACCCTGGGCGTCACCGGCGTACATCCGATTCCCTTGGCGATCATCGAAGCCCAGGCTCGCGCTGTCCTGGACGACATCGGCGCCGACGTGATCAAGACCGGCATGCTGGGCGATGCGGCGACTGTCGAGTTGGTGGCGCGGTTGCTCTCGGACTACGCGATTCCGGCGGTGATCGATCCGGTGATGGTCGCCAAGGGAGGTGCATCGCTGTTGGCCACCGAGGCGGTGGCGATGGTGCGCGAGCGGTTGATCCCGCTGGCGACGCTGCTGACCCCCAATGCGCCAGAGGCCGAGGCGCTGACCGGCCTGTCTGTCACCACCACCGACGACCTGCGCCGGGCGGGTGACGCCCTGTTGGTCATGGGTGCAAAGGCTGTGTTGATGAAGGGTGGCCATGTGGCCGGTGACCGCGTCGTTGATGTGCTGATGACGCCGGACGGCGAGACCGCCTTCGAGGGTGAGCGCATCGATAGCCGCCACACCCACGGTACCGGCTGTACGCTGGCGTCGGCGTGCGCGACAGGCCTGGCCCAGGGTTTACCGCTTCCCGATGCCGTGGCGCGAGCCTGGGACTATGTGCATGAGGCGATGCTGCGCGCACCCGGCTTCGGCGCGGGGCATGGGCCGCTGGATCATGGCTGGCCGTTGCGGGGGCGGGTATGAGCGACGATCTCGACGCGCGACTTGAGACAATCCTTCGCCGCTCAGCGCCATTGATGCACGTGCTTGAGGTGCTCCGCGACATCGACTTGCCGGATTGGCAGGTGTTCTCAGGCGCCGTCTACCAGCGGGTCTTCAATCACCAGACCGGGCGTGATCTCGACTACGGCATCAAGGACTATGACGTCGCCTACTTCGATCCCGACACCTCGTACGAGGCCGAGGACGCGGTGATCCGGCGGGTGGTGACAGCGTTTGAGCCGCCGCTGCGCGACATGGTGGAGGTGCGTAATCAGGCGCGGGTGCATCTGTGGTTCGAGGGCAAGTTCGGCGAGCCCTATGCGCCGCTGACCTCCAGCACCGAGGCGCTGGGCCGCTTTGTCAGCCCGGTGTTTGCGGTGGCCGTGCGGCTGGAGGCTGATAGCAGTCTGTCGATCCGCGCGCCCTTCGGACTGGACGATCTGTTCGCCATGCGCATGCGTCATAACCCGTCGCGTCGAAGTCCGAACTTCGACCGCGTGGCGGATGGCGCCCAGGCGCGCTGGCCGGAGCTTCAGGTGATCGATTTGCGCCGATAGACGTCCAGGTCGCGAATTTCCATCCAACGATCTGCATCGGTCAGCGCGCGGAACCCGAAGGCCTCGTAGAGCCCGTGCGCATCGCGCGTGGCCAGATGCATGCGGCGAAATCCCTGCAGGTCGGGATGGGCCTTGAAATAGGTCATGATCCGCTTGCCCAGCCCCTGTCCGCGCGATCCCTCATCGACGAACACGTCGCAGAGCCAGCCGAAGGTCGCCCTGTCTGTCACCACCCGCGCCATGGCGATCATCTCGCCGTCAGCCCGGTAGACGCCGATTGTCAGGCTGTTGGCGCAGGACTTTGCAAAGGTCGCCAGGGGAATGCCTTCAGCCCAATAGCTTTCCCGGGAGATCCACTGATGGGCGCGGGTGAGGTCAAACCGGGTCGGATCGTCGCTGATAGTGTCCCCACCTGCTGTCATTTCGAAGGTCATCGCCGCCTCCCGTCGGTCCGCCGCACGTCAACTGGCCCTTGCCGGGACCATCGCCAGAACGCAAGTCCAGAACCTGCGAACAGGGAATGCCAGATATGCGCCAGTGGACCGTCGACGCCTTCGCCAGCGAACCCTTTCGGGGCAATGGCGCCTGTGTGGTTGAGCCGTTCGACGCCTGGCCGGCGTCAGCCTGGATACAGTCCCTGGCCGCCGAAAACAACCAGGCTGAGACCGCCTTCCTGCTCAGGACCGCTGATCCCGCCCGCTTCGGCCTGCGCTGGTTCACGCCATTGCTGGAGGTGCCGCTGTGCGGTCACGCGACCTTGGCGGCGGGGCACGTATTGCTGAGCGAACTCGCCGTGGATGCCGAGATCCTGACGTTCGACACCCAGTCCGGCCCGCTGACGCTACGCCGCGCGGCCAACGGCTACGAGATGGATTTTCCGGCCCAGCCCCCGGTCCGGATCGATCCGCCCGCCGGCCTGTCAGAAGCCCTGGGCGCGACGCCGGACGAGGTCTGGGTCTCGTCCTACCTTGTGGCGCTGTTTGCTGACGAGGAGGCTGTAAGACGCCTCAGCCCGGACCTGGCGGCCCTCAACGCCGTCGCCAGCGCCGCGACAGCCGGTCGCGGTAACGTGGGCGTCGCGGCCCTGGCGAAGGCGGGAACCGGTGTCGACGTGGTCGATCGTTTCTTTGCGCCGGGGTCGGGGATCCCGGAAGACCCGGCGACCGGGTCACTGCACTGCATCCTGTCGCCGTTGTTTGCGCAGAAACTGGGTCGACCCGTCGTGAGTTTTCTCCAGGCCTATCCGGGCCGGGGCGGGGACATCACCTGCGAACATCGCGGTGACCGGGTGCTGCTGCGTGGCCAGGCGGTAACGGTGATCGAGAGCCGACTTCGGCTGACTGTCTGACGCGACGCCGCCCCCGGGAGGATATCCCGGAGGCGACGCCATCGTTCAGGTTCGACTAACGATAGTAGCCATAGCCATAGTCGTTGTCGCGGCGCTCGCGTCGGACCTGGTACTCGAGCCGGTCAAATCGCCGGTCCAGGTCGGCGCGCTCCCGACCAGACAGGCCATCGGCCCGATAGCGCATTTCCAGGTAGGCGATTTCGCGGAACTCCTCCCGAAGGCGGCGGGCTTCCCGCTGCGAGAGGCTGCCATCCCGCAGCCCGCGGTCGATTCGCCAGTCCAGGCGTTGCTGGCGCTGGTTGATGCTTTGGTAGCCGTGACGACCGTCACCCCAGTCGGAGCGCGCGTCCGGACGCGCGTGCCGATCATAGCGATCCTGTCCGTATTGGCCCTGCTCGTATCGGCCCTGGTCCTGGCGGTCGTGGCCGTAGCCGTAGGACTGCGCCGCGACCGGCGCCGCAATAGCCGTCGCCGCGACGGTGGCTGCCAGGGCGGCAAGGATGGTCCTGGTCGAATATGTCTTCATGTCGGGTCCTCCGATCCGTGGGCGGCTGGGCAGCCGGCCTTCAACAATCCGGAGAAGACCACAGCGCTGGTGACCACGACCTGAGGCTGTCGTTGGCTGGCGTTCAGCTACATGACATCGGGTTTAGTTTGCGGTGACGGCCTGTTGCGCCGGGGTCGCTGCCCCGGTGGCCGCCGCCGTCAATACAGCCGAGATCGTGTCATAGAGACGTGCGATCTCGATCGGCTTGGCGACATGGGCGTCCATACCCACGGCCAGATATTCCTCGATCTGATGGGTTAGGGCGTTGGCTGTCAGCGCGACAATCGGCGTGCGCCGACGGCCCGACTTCATCTCGGCGTCACGAATGCGCGCCGCCGCTGCAATGCCGTCCAGCACCGGCATCTGGATGTCCATCAGGATCAGATCGAACGACCCGGTTCGCCACGCCTCGATGGCCTCCTGACCATTCGGGACGATTTGCACCTCGATGCCCAGCGAACCCAGTACAGCTGTCAGGACCTGCTGGTTGGTCGGATTGTCTTCGGCCGCCAGCAGACGCAAATTCCCGCTACCGGAGCCGTAGGCGACATCCTGCTCCAACACCGCCGCAGGCCCGCCGCGCGCCAGCGGGAGTTCAACGGTGAAGGTCGAGCCTGTGCCCTCGGCGCTTTCCACGCGGATTGTGCCACCCATCATCTGGATCAGCTCGCGACAGATCGCCAGGCCCAGCCCGGTGCCACCAAACCGCCGGGTCGCTGAATTGTCGGCCTGGGTGAACTTTTCGAATAGCGTCGCCTGTTTCTCGTGGGCAATGCCGACGCCGCTGTCACGGACCACCAACCTCAGTCCCCCGGTATCGCCAGCCTCGACCACGGCCTGGACGGAACCCTTGGGAGTGAACTTGATCGCGTTTGACAGCAGGTTCCCGATCACCTGACGCAAACGATCCGCGTCGCCGCGCCACGAGCCCTTTGCCGACTCTGCAATCTCGAGGCTGAAGTCGAGGCCCTTGCCTTTGGCGACCACGTCGTAGCTGTCGCGGGCCTGGGCGAAGGCGGCTTCAACGTCGAAGTCTTCCTCGAACAGCGTGAGCTTGCCGGCCTCGATTTTCGAGAGATCCAGGACATCGTTCAGGACGGCCAACAGCAGCTCGCCGGACCTGCGGATCACGTCCAGGCGATCGCGCTGCACCGCAGCCAGCTCGCCCATGGCCATCACTTCGGCCATGGCCAGCACGCCGTTCAAAGGTGTGCGGATTTCGTGGCTCATATTGGCCAGGAACTGGGTCTTCAGAACATTGGCGGCGTTGGCGGCGTCACGCGCGGTCTCCAATTCACGCATTGCCGACTTCAGGTCGTCCTCGCGCACGGCCAGTTTGGCCAGCAGGTCGTTGAAGCTTTCGGTCAGGCTCTGGAAGAGTTCGTCCCGGGCCTCCACCTCGACCGGGGTGAAACTGCCGCCGGCGGCAACCTCGCGCATGGCCTCCGACAGCACCTCCACCGGCTTGATCACCCGGTGTGCCAGGCTGCGGGCCAGGAACAGGGCCACGCCCACGCCCCCGAACAGCAGTACGAAGGTCAGCGCGACAAACTGCGGCAGCATCGGCGCCAGCGAAGGCTGTTCCACCGTCAGCTTCAGCTGTCCGACGGTCTTGCCTTCAAGGATCATCGGTTTGGCGACGACCTCGGTGTCGCCGGTGGCGGCCGATGGACGCTGGAAGCGGGCGAGTTCACGCCCGGTCAGGTCAACCACCTGTGCCGACACAACGTCACGGCTGGCATGAACCGAAGCGAGCGCGGAATTGAGTCGGATCTGCTGGGTCGCCGCCATCGATGGCGCCGCTGCCTCGGCGGCAATCTCTGCCAGGCTCTCGTGAAACCGATGCGATTGGGTCCGTGCCACGGCCCACTGTTGCAGCATGAACGTAAGACATGCTGCAATCAGCACGACCACCGTGGTCACCAGACCGACGCCAGCGACACGCGCGTGAAAGGTGACGGTTGGCTTGGGACGACCGGCGTCGCCGTCAGACTGTGTGGCGTCCACTCCGCTCATGCCATCGGATTAGCCGGATTGTCCTAACGCTTCGCTTCCGACCCGGCCGACTCCGCGGCACCACACCCGAAAATCGTGTCTTTTCGGACACAGCACAACTGCTGGCGGTGAAATTTTATGGTTAACAACCCATGAATCGATTGCGTGTGCCTTAACCTCTGCTTTACCTTAACGGGTGTCGGGTAACATTAAGGGGTTAATCCATATGGAAAAGGCATTCGTAGCCCAACGCGTGGCCAAGAAGCTTTTTGCGACCGAAGCCGCCGTTGACAGTGCGATGGTCGAAGCTGCCGAACTGATGAGCGAAATGCTCAAGGCTCGCCAGGACGTGAAGGTGTCGCTCGTGTTTGCGGACGACGTGCAAGTGAAGATGATGCAGGCCCTCAAGGCGCTCAGCGAAGCCCGCTCCGCGATGGTCGGCGTCCACAGCGAGCTGAACGAAGCCAAGCTTCGCCTCGGCATCCGCACCAAGCTGGGCTACGAAATGAAGCCCTCCTTCGCGACGGAAGTCACCACCACCACGATGCGTGAAGTCGGCTAATTCGCGATTTGTCTGGCCGTATTCCGGCTAAACATTGCGATAGATTAACTGGTTGGGCGCCTCTAGCTGCGATTAGAGGCGCCTGATCATGTCTCCGCTTCACATCTTTGTTGCCCTGGTGGCCTTCAGCCTGCTCAGCGTGCTGTTTTCCTTTTGGAAGGGTGCCGCCGCAGAGCGAATTGCGGCGATTGTGGTCGTTTCAAACCTGGCGTTGAGCATTGCCATAGGTCGGGTCTCACCTGATCTGGCCGCAACGCTACCCTTTGTCAGCGACGGGTTGTCCGCCATCATTCTTTTGATTGTCACTGTTCGATACGGTGCGCCGTGGATGGGCGGCGTCATGCTGTTTTACGCGGCTCAGTTCTCACTGCACTCGTTCTATCTGGTGACGGCGCGCCCCAACAACGACTACCTCCACGCCCTGATCAACAACATCAATTTTGCGGGCATTTCATGGTGCCTGATCATCGGCACGGCAGTCACCGCTCGCCGCAGGTGGCACAGGGCGCAAGCGTCGCAGGCCTCCTCGACCTAGAGCGCGACAGCTGCGTGTGGATACCGGTTGAAGCGCCCGCCGCGCTCTAAACACATAAGGCGCGAGCCTCTGTATCCGGATCAGGTGATCCCATCTGGCCCGGAAAGGCTCCACGCGCTTTTCTGTGCGGCTCTCGAAACTTCCGCTTGCGTTCCGGCCCAAACGAAGGCCTTTGACGCGCGGGCCACGCCCCCCCAACGGGGCGCTGCTCATCTGTAAGGATGGGAGACATCGCTATGAATACCCTGCCGAAGCCGGCTATGCGCCCGGCTCGTCCCGAATTTTCCTCCGGCCCCTGCGCCAAGCGACCCGGATGGACCCCCGAAAATCTGCAGAATGCCGTGCTGGGCCGGTCGCACCGCTCCAAGCCCGGTAAAGCACGCCTGCGTGAAGCCATCGACCGTACCCGTGAGGTGCTGCAGGTCCCGGATGACTATCTGATCGGGATTGTTGCCGGCTCGGACACCGGCGCCGTCGAGATGGCCATGTGGTCGATGCTGGGCCCCAAGCCGGTGCAGCTTCTGGCTTTCGAGAGCTTCGGCAAGGACTGGGTCACCGATGTGGTGAAACAGCTGAAGCTGCCCGCCGAGGTGCTGGACGCCCCCTATGGCAAGCTGCCGGACCTGACCAAGGTCAATCCTGACGCCGACCTGGTGTTCACCTGGAATGGCACCACCTCGGGCGTGCGCGTTCCCAACGGCGACTTCATCTCGGCCGATCGCACCGGCATCACCATCTGCGACGCCACCAGCGCCGCCTTCGCCCAGAACCTGGATTGGGCCAAGCTGGATGTGGTGACCTTCTCCTGGCAGAAGGCGCTGGGCGGTGAGGGCGCGCACGGGGTGTTGATCCTATCGCCGCGGGCCGTCGCCCGGCTGGAAAGTTACAGTCCCCCGTGGCCGATGCCGAAGCTGTTCCGCCTCACCAAGGGCGGCAAGG
>JANNFM010000191.1:0-3662 GCA_031379795.1 Alphaproteobacteria bacterium | reverse complement strand
TCTATGGCCGCCGCACGTTTCCAGTCAGCCTTCCAGCCTTGAGATCTGGGTCCCGGCATTCGCCGGGATGAGCGGAGGTTGTTGAACTTGCGTCCTTTTCAATTGGGTCCTGACACTAGAACCCCAGGATCTTGACCGTCTGCTTGTCGATGGCGCCCTTGAAGAACTTGTTCAGCGCGGTCTCGAACACCGCATTATCGCCGGTGGCGTAGCCGAACAGGGTGAGGCAGGCGCGGAACTTGCGGTCGTCCGGCCGGCCGAAGATCTGGAACGCGGTGCGGTCCTCCAGGGCGTTCAGGGCGGCAACGCATTCCCGCAGCCTTGGCCCCAGCACCGGATGCGCCAGATAGGCCTTGGCCTCCATCAGCGAGATCACCGCGAATGTCTTCGACATCTCGCTGGTCCCCAGGCCGCGCAGTTGCGGCAGCACGAACCACATCCAGTGGGTCGCCTTCTCGCCGGCGCGCAGTTCGGCGAGGGCCTGCTCATAGGTGCTGAGGTCGCCCGCGGGGGCGTCCTGGGCCTTGATGAAGCGGGCGAGATCGTAGGCGGCGCTCATGCGGCGTTCTGTGGACCCGTCGGCGGCGCCCGTCGAGGGGGTCTCGACAGGAAGCTTCGGGCGTCCTAACGCGATCCTGTGCTGACGACGAGGCGTGGAGGCCATGGCCGCGATTGAAACCCCGGGGCACCGGGCGTCGCCTGGGCCGGACGACCCGGCCTTTGCCGCCACGTTCGGCGAGATGATCGAGCACGACCGCGCTCGCGCCCTGGCCGAGCTTGGCGCGTTGGTGGCAGACCAGCCGACCTCGGTGGCGGCCTGGGCGATGCTGGTCACGGCCCATCATCGCTGTCTGGACTTTGCGGCCTGTGCTGACGCCGCCCGGCGACTGCTGGAATTCGATCCCCGGCACGACGACGGCCTGCACCAGCTGGCGTTCTGCCTGATGGCGCGCGGCGAGTACGACGCCGCCCTGGCGGCCTATCGGAACGCCTATGCCGTGACCAAATCTGGCATTTCGGCGGCGATCGTGGGGTTGATCCTGCACCGGTTGGGGCGGCCGGAGGATGCGGTTCAGGTCTATGACCAGATCCTGGCCACCACGGCGCCCGGCAGTCTCGACACCCTGCCGGTGCTGCGCGGGGCCATGAATGCGCTGCGCGATCTCGGCCAGCCACTGGCCGCCGACCGCTATGCCCATATGCTGAACGTGTGTTTCCGCCTCAACCCGGTGCTGGTGGCCTCTGCCCTGGCGGACCGCGACCAGACCACGACGTTTCACGAGTGGTTCGGCCTGGTGGACAAGACCGCGTTAGGCAGCTTTTTGCGCCGGGGACTGGCCGCCGAGCCCGGCGTCGCCCGGGTGCCGGAGACCTTCAACCTGCCGGCCGAACGCGCAGACCTGCTGGCCTTCGCCCGGACGGCGCCGGCTGGAACGCTGTACATCATCAAACCCGCACGTGGCTCCGGCGGGCAGGGGATCTCCGTCACCGACGACGCGGTGGCGGCCGCCGATCACAGCGAGGTGGTGGTCCAGCGTTACATCGACCAGCCCTACCTGATCGATGGCCGCAAGGGTCACCTGCGCATCTACGCCCTGATCACCGGGGTGCAGCCGCTGCGGGCCTTTGTGTATAACGAAGGCATCGTCCGCATCGCGCCGGAGCCCTACGACCCGCGTCCCGAACGCCTGTCGGAGGTGGCAATGCACGTCACCAACACCGCGCTGCACCTGGACCACCCGGGCCTCAGGGTCAGCCAGGACGACACCCGCGACGATGACGGCGCGATCTGGAGCCTCTCTGCGGTGCTGCGGCGGATGGAAGCCGAGGGTTTTTCCGAAAAAACAGTGTTCTGTGAAATTTGCGATCTGGTCGGCTGGTTCCTGCGTCACGTCGAGCGCGAAGGCCTGTTTGCCCGCCAGGCCGCACGGGGCCCCGCCCGCGCCTTTGCGCCGAAACTGGTCGGTTTCGACATCCTGCTGGACGCCGACGGCCACCCCTGGCTGATCGAGATGCAATCCAACCCCGCTGCACGCGGCTCGCCGCTGGTGAACCGGATCAACGGCGAGATGTTCGCGACCGCCTACAAGATGCAGGTCGGCGTCCTTGCTGAGGACGGCATCGCGTCCGCCGATCTCGAGGCCCTGCGTCGCGATCCGCAGGCGATGATCGCCGCCGAACTGGCGCTGGAAGCGCGTCATCGCGGTCGCTTCGAGCCACTTTGACTATCAGTGGCTGTCGACAAGCAGCCCGGTCTCGGCTTTGTTGCGCGCCAAACCGATTGTTCGAAGGGATGGAACCTCCAGATGCCACCACGCATGTTGCCCGAGCCTACGCCGGAGACGAAACACTTCTGGGAGGGTGCCCTCAAGGGTGAATTGCTCCTGCAACGCGACCGGGCGACCGGCGAGGTCTATTTCCCGCCCCGCCCGTTCTGTCCCGGCACCGGCTCGCGCGACGTCGAGGTGTTCAAGGCTTCGGGCAAGGCGGTGCTGTGGTCCTATGTGATCAACCATCGCCCGCGTCCCGACATGGGGACCGAGCCCTACGCCATCGCTGTGGTGAAGCTGGCGGAGGGTCCGCAGATGATGACCAATATCGTGGGCTGCCCCCAGACCCCCGAAGCCCTTAAGTTGGACATGCCGCTGGAGGTCACCTTTGAAAAGATGAGCGACACCATCGCCCTGCCATTCTTCAAGCCCGCGGGAGCCTGATCGCCATGAAGCCAAAATCTGTTGCGGTCGTCGGCGCCGCTGAAACCACCCAGATGGGTCGTATCCCCGACGTGTCGGTCATCGGCCTGCATGCCGACGCTGCGCTCAACGCCCTGGCCGACTGCGGCCTGAAGCCGTCCGACATCGACGGCGTGGCCTGCGCCGGGATCAGCCCGACCGAACTGGCCCACTATCTGGGCATCACGCCGACCTATGCCGACGGCACCAGCGTGGGCGGCTGTTCGTTCATGCTTCACGTGCGCCATGCCGCGGCGGCGATCAATGCCGGGCTCTGCACCACGGTGCTGATCACCCATGGCGAATCGGGCAAGTCGCGGGTGGGGGCCGGGGGCTTCGGGCGGTCGCCGTCCAGCCTGATGGGCCAGTTCGAAATGCCCTATGGCGTCACCAGCCCGCCGACCATGTTCACCATCCCCGTGCTGCGCTACCTGAAGACCTATGGCTTGTCGGAAGAGGACCTGGCCTGGGTGTCGGTGATCCAGCGCGAGTGGGCGGGCAAGAACCCGCGCGCCTCTTTCAAGGACCCGATCACCGTCGACGACGTTCTGAACTCGCCGATGATCGCCTGGCCGTTCCGGCTGCTGATGTGCTGTCTCGTCACAGACGGCGGGGGAGCCCTGATCCTGACCTCGGCCGAGCGGGCCAAGGACTTCAAGACGAAGCCCGTCTATGTCCTGGGCACGGGCGAGAGTGTCGAAACCCCGTTGGTCAGCCAGATGGAGGACTTCACCTCGTCGAAGGCCTTCCGGGTCTCGGGCAAGAAAGCGTTTGACGAAGCGGGCCTGCGCCACGCCGACGTCGACCACCTGATGATCTACGACGCCTTCGCTCACCTGCCGCTCTATGGTCTGGAAGACCTGGGCTTCTGCAAGCCTGGCGAAGCGGCGGCCTTCATCCGCGAACGCAACACCGCCATCGGCGGCAAGC
>JANNFM010000186.1:0-6295 GCA_031379795.1 Alphaproteobacteria bacterium | reverse complement strand
GGCGGCGGGCGTGCGGGTTTTGGCGGCCGTGGGGGTGACCACGGCGATCAGGTACAACGCTGAATGGGCGTACTACTGTTGGGGGGGCAACTGCTGAGGGGTTTGGGGGGGCAGGGGATGGATGGGCGTAGGCGGGTTGGGGCAGAGATTCTGCGCGTTGTTTATTTTGCAAGTGGAGGTGGCCAGTTGTTGATGGGTTCAGCCGCTCAATTTCAGGCCTGGCTAGTTGGCGGCGGCGGCGGGGGCGCTTCCAGCTACAATGCATTTGCGGGCGGCGGCGGCGGGGGCGGCGCTGTTTACGGCCGGGGCTCCGTCCTTGCCGGTCAAACGCTTTCCTATACCGTTGGTGCAGGCGGCGCGGGTTCAAACTCGGGCGCTGTCGCCGGAGGAGATGGGGGAACCACATCGCTCACGACGCCGAGTGGCCTCATTCTATCCGGAGGTGGAGGCAGGGGCGGGGCGCTCTCCGGTGCTGGAGGCGCTGGTGGATTGGGAACTGGCGGCATTCGCGGCTACACCGGTGGCGCGGGAGGTACGGCTTCGGCGAGTGGAGGCTTCGCAGGTACAAGTGGTGGAAATGGCGGCGGCCTCGGTGGTGCTGGTCTCACCTATCTCAGCACCGTGGCATCCGGCGGCGGCGGCGGTGGGGCAATGCCTTTCAGTGCACCGGAAGACTTTCAGACGTGGATTGGCGGAGGTGCCGGTGGCGTTGGCGACTATAATACTGCGCTTCCTGTTGCCGGGGTTAGCTTTGGCGGTGGTGGTGGCGGATCTGCTGGGGGAGGTGGCACGCCTTCGGGTTCCGGCGCTGGAGGTGCGCTCTTGATTGTCCTTTCACGCCAGTAGGAGTTTGACCAACCTAGGCCAACTACTTCGATCTTCGCCGGCGATCCATTTTGCGATCAGTGCAGGCGCTCTACTTCCGCGCAGGCCGGGGCTTCGGAACATGCTGTTCCAGGTCGGACATCACGCGGAGCATGAATTCTCCGAACATGGGTCTGTGAAGGTGACTTCGCCATGGCATTGGGTCCTTACCGTGCCGTGAGCTCGGGCTCTCGGCGCTTGATGACCATCGGTCTCAATCCTGCTCGTCATTACCCGGACAAGAGCCGGGTAGTGGCGAGTTTTTTGGGGCGATGTCGGGTTTTCTGTCGATCTTTTTTCGGAGCTCTGGAGTTCTCGTGAAACCGTCATCCGCAACACCTGGTCTCGCCCTCTACCCCAACCGAACCACGCCCATCTTGGCCAGTTGGCCCAGGGTGCGGCCGATGGCGGAGATGGGGAATTTCAGGCGGATAGCGATGGTTGCCGGTGACGTTTCCCCGGATTCGACGGCGGCGAAGACCTTAAGCACCAGGTCGCGGGGGCTTGGCGTGCTGAGGAACAGGGGGTGGTCAAGACACGCCGCCAGCAGGTTCGCCGTGGCGCCGGGTGCGATGGCCAGCGGCGTTTCCGGGCCGATCTGATGGCTTGGGTAGTGACCGAATGCGTTGAACGGATCGAGGTTCGTCGATGGGGTGCGGGGTGCTGCGGCCAGTCGACCCTGCCATACCGGATCTGTGCCTGCAGCCAGGCGTCGCGCGTTCAGTTCGCTCCAGAGCGCCTGGTACTGGCGGTAGACGATCGGCCAGTCGTAGACCTCTTGGGCGCGCTTGCGGCCTGCCTGGCCCATTGTGCGTCGGGTGTCGGGGCTTTCGATCAGAGTCGCCAAGGCATCGACCAGGCGCGGCATGTCGAGGGCGGTGGTGCTGGAGACAAATCCACAATAGCGATCATAGTTGAGCGACCCGTTTTCGTGGCCAGCGGCAAGGGGAACGCCCATGCCCGGCTCAGGCGCCCAGGTGGCAATGCGGAAGCCATCAATTCCGTCACGAACGGTGTCGCGATAGCCGTTCCAGTCGGTGACCACGACCGGAAGGCCGGCCGCCATGGCCTCGATGGGGGTTAGTCCAAAGGTTTCCTGAATGTTGTCGGCCAGGGTGACGAAGATGTCGGCGGCGGCCCAGGCGTCGTTGCGTTTGGGCGGATCGCGGCCTTCCACGAAAATCAGACGGACATCGGGCGCGAACTGAGCGGCCCCGGAGCGAAAAATCTGTTCGATCTGCTCGCTGGGTGTCCAGCCACAGAGGATCAGCGCGACCCGCTTTCCGGTGCGTTCCGCGGCCAGCTGAAGGCCGCGATACATGGCGTGAGGGTGGGCTTTGGCGTGATAGACCAGACGCCCGACGAACAGCGCGGCGACCTCATCCGCGGCGAGATCCAGGGCAGCGCGGCCCTCGGCGCGTGCGGCCTCGGAAAACGCGAAGTCAGCGCAGTGGACTCCTAGCGGAATGACCGGAAACTGCGGCCCCTCGATGCGGGCGGCGTCTCCATGCCGCCACCGCAGATAGTCGGCTTCGGCCTCGTGGACGCGTCGAATTGTTTCCACGACGGAGGTGGATGTGCAGATGAGCGCGTCCCACGGCATGACGGGCTCGCGCAATAGCCCGGCGATCTCGTCCATGGCGATCTGGCTGGCCGTGGTGTGTGTGACGCCGCAGAGCGACCAGGCGCTGACTCCGTTTCGCAGGCGGCCGCGCGCATGGGTCGCGACCGATATGTCGGCGAGATAGAGGACGCCAGTTTTGCCGATGCGCTCGGGTTCGGCGGATTTGATCCACTCGAAGGGCGCGATCGGGTCGATTGACTTGACGATGGCGTCGAAGCCCGCCGCGACCTGGGCATTGGGTGACAGGCCTCGAATCGGCTGGTCACCCCGTGCTTGCACTGCGGCGCGTAGAAACCCGTGCCCCGCCGCCTGACGGCCCATCAGAGCCGGTTTTGCCATGTCGTAGCCGTCGGCATGGGCGCGGATAACGGCGGATGAAGTCTCGTTCACTGGGGCTCTGTCGGGGCGACTTGATGCGAGCCCAGATCAATGAAGCCGGACGCTGCCCGACACAAGCGCCGGGACGCTGTGAAGTTCCCGGCATCACACAAAAACCGAGAGGTCACGGATGAAAATTCCCTTTGCGCTTCCGCCCGGGCTGAACGGCGACGACACCACCTTTGCAGCGTCAGGCCGATGGGCGGACGGATCCAATGTGCGGTTCCGTTTTGGACGCCCCGAGGTGATCGGCGGATGGGAGCGCTTGATGACCGACCCTCTGACCGGGGTTTGTCGGGGCGTGTTTCCCTGGACTGACAATGCCGGGGTTTTGAACATCGGGTTTGGGACCCATTCGAAGCTGCAGCTGTGGCGGGGTGGGGCGCTGTTTGATGTGACACCCGTCGCGGGATTTACCGCGGGTGCGATCGACGGCGCCGGATCGGCGGGATTTGGCACCGGCGGCTTTGGGGTTGGCGGGTACGGCCTGCCTTCGGTCTCGGACTATTTCCCGCTGACGTGGTCGTTCGGAGCGTGGGGGCAGCAACTTTTGGCCAGTCCGCGCAACCAGACGATCTTTGCCTGGACGAATGACACGGCGCAGAAGGCGCAAGCGCTGGCGAACGCGCCAGCCAATGTGACCCATATGCTGGTTGCGCCGTTGAGCGGCGGCTACCAGGTGTTTGCGCTGGGCTGCAATGAAGAGGTTTCCGGGGTCTTCAACCCCCTTTGCGTCCGGCACTCGTCGATCCGTAACAACACGCAGTGGAGTACCAGCGCCAGCGGCTCGACGGCACGCGAATATGTGCTGACGGGCGGGGGGCGAATTGTCGCTGGCCGGATGTGCGGGCCGGGACTGTTGGTGTGGACTGGCGACGCGCTGTTTCTGGGGACGTTTGTCGGGGCGCTGAACCAGCCCTGGCGGTTCGACCGGGTCGGTCGCAATTGCGGTCTGATAGGGCCAAACGCCGTGGTCGTGGTGGGGCAGGCGGCGTTCTGGGTCAGCCCGGACCGACAGTTCTATCGCTATGTTCTGGGTGGTGAGCCTGAACCCATTCCGTGTCCGATCCGCGGCGATTTCGCGCAGGAACTGGCGGCCAGCCAGGGCGACAAGGTGGTGGCCTCGTCCAACGCCGAGTTTTCCGAGGTGCGGTTCGATTATCCCGACCGGCGCGACGGTTATGAGAACAGCCGCTATCTGGCGCTGGCGCTGAGCGGCGACGACACGGGCGCCTGGTACCGCGGACAGATGGCGCGAACGGCGTTTGTGGACGCCGGACCGTCCGCCTTTCCGATCGGTGTGACCTATGGCGGGGCGGCCTTTCTGCACGAAAAGGGCCGGTCGGCGGATGGGGGCAGCTTCAGCTGGTTCATCGAAAGCGCCGACAGCTATCTGGATCCGGAGGCGACCCTGCTGGTGCGGGGACTGTGGCCTGACTTCAGGGACCAGGTCGGGCCGGTCAGCGTGAGCGTGGCCGCGCGGCTCTATCCGCAGGCCGCGACCGTGGTGACGGCTTCTGCGGCCATGGCCCCGGGCGATCCGAGGGCTGATCTGCTGGTGAGTGGCAGACTGTTCCGCATGCGATTTGCCGGCGACAGCGCACCGACCGGGTGCCGCATTGGCAGCCCGACGTTCGACGTCGCGCCCGCCGGCAAGCTCTGAAAGTACCCCGAAAATCGACAAGGAGTAACAGCGATGCCGTTTGGCTTTGGCGTGAGTGCAACCGCCCAGAAAAGCAAGACCACCACCCAGAACGACAAGAATTTCACGAACACAACGACCCGCAACGTCCCGCAGTGGGGGGAGGATCTGGTTCGCAAGGGTGCCGATCGGGTCAGCAATTTCTTCGATGTGGATCCTGAATCCCAGGTCGCGCCGGCGAACGCCCTTTTGACAGGGGCTGCGCTAAGTGCGGCGGGATTGTCGGGCGACGCGACCACCGACATGTCGTGGCTGAAGCCGCACATGACCTCCGACACGCCCTTTGCGTCCGGCGGGAAGGCCTACGATTTTGTCGACCGGTACAAGAACCCGTATCTCAAGGAGGTAGTTGACGCCTCTGCGGCAGACTTTGACGCCAATGCCGGCAACGTGCGCGCGCAGCAGGCGCTGGACCTGACCCGGTCTGGCGCTTTCGGCGGGTCCGGGGCAGCCCTGACGCAGAGCATGACCGAAGGCGAGTTGTCGCGATCCCGGGCTACGGGCCTGTCGGGGCTGCGATCCCGTGCTTTTGATACGGCGTTGGCGGCGGCAGCGGGCGACGCGGACCGCGCAACCCAGGCGCGGATCGCCAACGCCCAGATCCGATTGCAGGACCAGAGCCAGAAGGCCGGGTTCGGATTCCAGGAACAGCAACAGCAACTGGCTGCGCAAGAAAATGCGCGCGCCAACATCGCGAGCCAGGTCGGGCTGGGCCAGACGCTGCGGGCCATCGATCAGGAGAAGCTGGGTGCGCGTTCTACCAACGCGCAGCAGGTCGTCGCCCTGCTGAGCGGGCTGCCCATCGACCTGTTCAGCGGCACGACGGAGCAGGGCGTGAGCGCGGAACATGAGGTTCAAAAAACCAAGGGCGTGAGCGTTACGGGCTCGGTTTCCTATGGACCAGGTAAGGGCTGACATGGACCGGTCAAACGCAACAGAACGGCTGGCCACGCTGGAACAGCGTCTGGGCGACCACGAGTCGCGCTGTGAGGAGCGGCTGGGGGAGATCAAGGCCACGGTCGGTTCGACCTTGCGGGCTGTTGAAGGGCTCAAGACCCGGGCCTGGGGGGTGGCCGCGGCGCTGCTGGCCTGGGCGCTGGCGCAGCTGTGGAGCGAAAATGCGCACCACTTTGAACGGCTGGATCGGGAGCAATCCGTGGTGACCCGGTCGTTTGCGGCGCATCCGGCCTCGTCCCGGATCGTCGCCGGTCAATCGGGAGAAGGCCCCTCAATGAAAGGACTACGCGGATGAAAAGGCTGATCGCTATTGCAGCGCCTCTGTTGCTCGCAGGTTGCGCGTCCCTGTCGGCCATGACGGGCACGCGGGCCTCGGTGGGTCAGGCCGATGCGCTTCGGGCCATCGGGGAACATATGGACGGCTGCGACCGCCACTATCAGGGCAGCCTTGGCCTTGGCGGCAGCTTCACGTTCAACATCGACTGCCGGAGCCGGACGACGCCTCAGGACAAGTAGGCCTGTTTGAGGCGACCCAGATAGCTGGAGACGTCGGACGGCCAGCGATTGATGATCGAAGTCAGTCGTTCGGCGTCGTCGGCGAACAGGGCCCGCGTTGCGTCTTCGAAGTCCGCGAGATCGCCTGCGAGAACGGACATGGCGTTGTAGAGCGCCTGTCGCCCCTCGCGGATGCGATCGGGGCCTGCAGCGTCGCGGCGAGCCTCCTCGACCAGCCGACGCAGGGCTGCGGATGCCCCGCCAGGTTGGCCGGA
>JANNFM010000543.1:0-1739 GCA_031379795.1 Alphaproteobacteria bacterium | reverse complement strand
GCGATGGCGCGGCGCAGCGAGCCCTGCGTGTCCTTCGAGTCGTCCTGGCGGTCGATCAGGATGGCGCCCTCGTCCACGTCGTAGAGCCGCTGGACCAGCTTCACGAAGGTCGACTTGCCCGACCCCGTCGGCCCGACCAGGGCCACCCGTTCGCCCGGCGCGATGCGCAGGGTGAAGCGGTCATAGAGCGGTCGGTCGGCGGACTTGTAGCGGAACACCACGCGGTCGAACACGATCTCACCGGCCTCCGACCGGAAGGCAGGCGCCTGCGCCGCATCGGCCACCTGGGGATCGGTGATGGCGTACCGGGCCACGTCCTCGCTGTCGTCGAGGCCGCGCTGGGCCATGCGGATGTTCTCACCGATGTTGCGCAGATAGCTGGTCATCAGCATGAACGAGGTGATCGCAAACGCGATGTCGCCGGTGGTGGCCAGACCCTTTTGCCACTGCAGCAGCAACAGGCCGGTGAGCCCCGCCTGCAAGCCGACGAGGATCAGGTTGTGGAACAGCCACAGGTCGGTGAACCGGTTCCACGAACGCATGGTGGCGGTCAGCCACATCTGGGTCACGCCCCCGATCCGGGCCTCTTCACGGGCCTCGGCACCGAAGGACTTCACTGTGGCGTTCGACGAAATGCTGTCGGCGATGGCCCCGCCGATCCGCGAATCCAGGGCCACCGAGCGCAGGTTCGCCGGGCGGGCATAGAGCGCCGTCAGGAAAATGTTCGAGGCCACATAGATCACCACCACGACAAAGGCGAACAGACCCACCACCGGCCAGCGCATGGCCATCATACCGCACAGGCCGAACAGCACGATGATCGCCGGTCCGAACCAGATCAGGGCCGCATCTGTGACCACGTCATAGCCCCACATGGCGCGGCTGAGCCGACGTACTGTGGCGCCTGCAAAACTGTCGGCATGCCAGTCGGCCGAGAAGCTCTGCACGCGCTTGAACGCCCCGTCGGTGATGTCCTTCATGTTCTTCGCCGACATCGGGATCAGGAAACGCATGGCCGAGTTGCGGATCACCGAGAACGCCAGATAGACGCCCACAAATATCGCCCAGGCGCGCCAGGCCGGGTCGGGATTGGCGGGGCCGGCCGTCACCGCATCCACCAGCCGCCCCGCCGCCCAGGGCAGGGCCAGGTCGAAGCCGATGGCGATCAGGGTCAGCACGACTGTGCCGGTCAGCAGCCAGGGCCGCACCAGCCAGAACCGGGAGATGAACCCCAGCACCTGTCGGTTCGAAAGGACACGCTGCTTGGTGTCCTCCTCGTCTTCGTAATGGTCGGTCATGGGACAGGACTCAATTTGTCGGCGACGGACCCACGGCTCCTATGGGCAGGAGCCCGCGCAGATCCGGCGCGGAAGAATATGGAATATGGCGGGGCATCGGAGCGGAATGGCTCGGAGGACCACGAGCGCGCGGGGTCGCTTCGGCAGACGGCCCTTGCAGGCCGATCAGTGAAGCGGAGACCTAACGGTGCGGTGGTGACCCGAGGCGTGTGCAGGGGTACGTCTTTGTGACAGCTGGCATTCTGAGCGACCTCCCTGTTGAGCCTCGAAGTCCTGAAGGCTAGGCGGGGATTTGGGGGCGGTCAAGGTCGCCGCTGTCCGCCTGTGGGTAGCACACGATATGTCCGGTTTTCGTAGCAGACGATCTGTCCGGTTTGGCCGGGGTGGATCTGATGCATGCGGAGATACGGATGGCACGGATTGGCGAGGCGATTGGACGCT
>JANNFM010000540.1:0-3738 GCA_031379795.1 Alphaproteobacteria bacterium | reverse complement strand
TGACCGTCTTGGCGTCGTCCTTGTGCATAAAATTTGCCGGACTGGCGCCGATCAGCTCTTCTGCCTGGTATCCCAATACGGTCGAAACTGCCGGCGAGACATAGGTCATCAGCCCATCTGCGCCGTAGCAGGCGATGATGTCCCGGGCGTTCTCGGCAAGCAGGCGGTAGCGCGCTTCCTTCTCCGCAAGCGCCAGTTCGGCCTCCTTGCGCTCCGTCACGTCTCGGAAGGTGCTGATCAGTTCTAACGGAGCACCGCGGTCGTCCCGCGTGACGGTGGGGCTTCCCTGGAGCCAGCGGTATTCACCTGATTTCGTGCGGAATCGGTACTCGCGGCTAAGGTTCAGGTCGGCAGGGCCACCCGAGAAGTTGTCGCGCGCCGCAGCGACGGCCGCGTCCAGGTCCTCCGGATGAATGAGGGCCAGTGATGTCTGGCCGACCAGGTCATCAGGCTCATAGCCAAACGCGCGACAGGCCGGCGAGACCTCGAGGATGCGGCTGGTCTGATCCATCCGGACCATCATGTCGGTCGAGTTCTCGATCAGATGCCGCGCCTTGGCCTCGCTGGCCACGAGCCTTTCCTCGGCCAGTTTGCGTTCTGTGATGTCGCGCAAAACGGTAATGACTTCGCGCACGTTGCCCTCAGAATCCCGCAGGATGGTCGGACTGCCGTGGACCCAACGATAGCTGCCGTCCTTCTTGCGAAGCCGGTATTCGCGGAGCAGGTCGGGGTCCGGACCCTCACTCCCCAGCGTATCATCGCGCGCTGCCGTCGCGACTGCGAGATCGTCGGGATGTACGAATGATACGGTCGCCAGGCCGACAAGCTCTTGTGGCTCGTACCCATAGGCTCGGCAGGCCGGTGAAACCTCGATCACCACGCCATGGTTGTTCAGCCGGACGATCATGTCCGACGCGTTTTCCAGCAGATACCGTGACCGTGCCTCACTCTCTCGCAGAGCCAGGTCGGCTAGACGCAGGGCAGTCACATCCTGAAACGCGCCGAACAGGCCGGCGACCCCGCCGTCGGCGCCGAACCGGCAGGCGCCACGCACCAGAACGTCGCGTTCCTCGCCGTCCGGTCGCACAATCCGCGCCTGGATATCGAACGCCTCACCGGTCGCAACCGAGCGGCTGATACACTCGCCGACCAAACGGGCATCATCCGGACGATAACAGGCCAAGGCGCCCGCCAGCTCGGGTGAGCCATTTGACGGGTCAATGCCGTGAATTCGATAGACTTCGTCCGACCAGATCGTCTGGTCGGTAGCGACGTCCAGGGACCAGGTGCCGACGCCGGCCATGCGTTCAGCCTGGACCAGCAACGCCTCGCGTTCCTGCGCAAGCTTCGCCAGCCGCTCACGCTCAAGCGCGGCGATCCGAAGTTCCAGAGCTTGCATGACGCTGTCCGCCAGGGCCCTGAGTTTGCCGATTTCGGTCTCGTCAAAGGCTGATCGCGGCACGGTGTCGATGACGCAAAGGGTGCCCAGACGATGGCCCTTCGAGGTGATCAGCGGCGCACCCGCGTAGAAGCGAATGTTCGGAGGACCCGTGACCAGAGGATTGGCCGCAAACAACGGATCCAGCTGGGCGTCCAGGACGACCAGCGCATCGTCTGACCGGATCGCGTACTGGCAGAACGAGATATCACGCGCCGTATGATCGACGCCCAGCCCAATGCAGGACTTGAACCACTGGCGTTGTTCATCGACCAGCGAGATCAGGGCGATCGGCGTCTCGAATGTCCTGGCGGCAAGTTCGGTCAGACTGTCGAACAGCGGTTCCCGCGGCGTATCGAGAATCTCAAATCCGGCCAACGCCTCGAGGCGATCATCGTCCTGGCACTCAGCCATGTGTTACGCCTCGGAAATACGACAGAAGGGACATTTAGTCGGCACACTTAAATGATTGGTGAACTCTACCGGAGCGCGCGCCCGCCACGGTGAAAAGCTTGCGAAATGTCGCTGACCGCCGTCGACGGCGGTCACGTCAGTCGTTAGAGACCGGCCGATGACCGCGACCCTGCATGTAATCTTCGGGCCCTCTGGCGCCGGCAAGACCACCTACGCCCACGCCTTCGCCCGGCGCGAAAAGGCCGTGGCCTTCATCCTGGACGAATGGATGGCGCGGCTGTTTGCGCCCGACATGCCGGAACCCATTGAGTACGACTGGATGATCGAGCGGGTACAGCGGTGCGAGGCGCAGATCTGGTCCGTGGTGGCCGGTTGCCTGGCGGCGGGCACGTCCGTGATCCTGGACATCGGCCTGATGCGCCGCGCCGACCGTGACAGGGTGCGCGAGATCGCAGCCGCCACCGACCTGCCGCTGCAATTCCATTTCGTGACCGCCAGCGCCGAGGCCCGGCGCGCCCGCGTCGCCGAGCGCAATGTGGTCAAGGGCGAGAACTTCGCCATCGAGGTCACCCCTGAACTGTTCGACTTCATCGAGGGGGTCTACGAAACGCCGGGTCCGGGCGAACTGGACGGCGCGATCATCAGCGAGAGCGCCTGATCCACAGGTGACGAGGGGGACGTGATGCAGTGGCTGGCCGGGGTACTGTTCGCAGGAGTCTTTATGAGCACATCCGCAAACGCTGCTGATCGCTTTCCGCCCCTGACGCCCGACCAGATGAGCTCCGCGCAAAAGGCGCTCGCGGACAAGATCACCTCTGGCCCGCGCAAATCGCTCGGCGGCCCCTTCAATGCCTGGCTGCGCAGCCCGGAGGTGGGCGACCGGATGCAGGCCGTCGGCGAATACATCCGCTTCAACTCCAGCCTCCCGCGCCACCTGAACGAGTTCGCAATCCTGATCACGGCCCGCGCCTGGAACGCCAGGTATGAATGGTACGCCCACTATCCTCTGGCGCTGCAGGCCGGCTTGAAACCCCAGGTGGCCGCAGACCTGGCCCAGGGCCTTCGCCCCCGTTCGATGACCGCCGACGAAGCCGCCGTCTATGACTTCTCCACCGAACTGCGCCGCGACAAGCGGGTCAGCGACACGACGTTCGCCAATGTGAAAGCCCGGCTGGGCGAACAGGGCGTCATCGATCTGATCGCCGTCAATGGCTACTACGACCTGGTCTCGATGACCCTGAACGTGGCCGAAGTTTCGACCCCGCCGGACGGCGCATTGCCATTGCCCGACCTGGAGGCTTCAAAGTGAAAGCCGTCGTCCTCACCGAAACCGGGCCTGAGCTGCGCGAGATCGCCCGGCCCGAGCCGAAGCCCGGCCAGGTTCTGGTCAAGGTTCACGCCAATGCGCTCAACCGCGCCGACCTTGGGATGGCCGCGGGCCATCTGCACGGCGCGCGGGGCGGCGTCGGCGCGGTCCTGGGGCTGGAATGGGCCGGAGAGATTGCCGCCCTGGGCCAGGGTGTCTCCGGATTCGCACCCGGCGACCGGGTCATGGGTAGCGGCGGTTTCGCCGACTATGTGACGGTTCCAGTTGGCCAGGTCCTCCGGATCCCCGACGCCAACCTCAGCTTCGAGGAGGCCGCCTGCTTCCCGGTTGCGCTCCGGACCATGCACAATGCGATCATCTCAGTCGGTGCCATGCAACCCGGCGAGACGGTGCTGATCCAGGGTGCCAGCAGCGGCGTCGGATTGCTGGGCATGCAGATCGCCAAAGCCCTTGGGGCTGTCGCCGTGATCGGCTCGTCCACCAACGCGGTTCGCCGCGCCCGGCTCGCGGAGTTCGGCGCGGACCTGGCAGTGGATACACTGGATCCTGAGTGGGTGCA
>JANNFM010000534.1:0-1705 GCA_031379795.1 Alphaproteobacteria bacterium | reverse complement strand
GAACGGCTGGCCGAGCTGATCGACGCCAAGAAGGCCCCGCTGCTGGGTGATGTGCGTGACGAGAGTGCCGAGGACGTGCGCCTGGTCCTCGAACCCAAGAGCCGCAACGTCGAGGCCGAGGTGTTGATGGAGAGCCTGTTCAAGCTCTCCGATCTGGAAACCCGCTTCAGCGTCAACCTCAATGTGCTGGATGCCCGCGGCACGCCGGGCGTCATGAACCTGAAGCAGGCGCTGGCCGCCTTCCTCGATCACCGCCGCGACGTGCTGGTCCGCCGCGCCCGCCACCGGCTGGGCAAGATCGAGGCCCGGCTGCACATCCTCGACGGCCTGATGATCGCCTACCTCAACCTGGACGAGGTGATCCGCATCGTCCGCTATGAGGAGGAGCCCAAGGCCCGGCTGATCGAGACCTTCACCCTGTCAGACATCCAGGCCGACGCCATCCTCAACACCCGCCTGCGCCAGCTGGCCCGGCTGGAAGAGATGGAGCTTCGCCGCGAGCACGCCGAACTGTCGGAAGAACGCGACGGCATTGTCGGCATGCTGGCCGACGACCGGGCGCAGTGGAAACTGGTGGGCGCGGGCCTGCGCGAGGTGAAGAATGCGTTGGGGGTGCTCAACATCCGCCGCTCCCTGTTCGCCGACGCCCCCGAGATCGACACCGAGGCCGCGCTGGAGGCGATGATCGTGCGCGAGCCGATCACCATCATCCTCTCCGAACGCGGCTGGATCCGCGCCGCGAAGGGCCGGGTCGAGGACCCCTCGGAACTGAAGTTCAAGGAGGGCGACAAGCTCCAGTTCCTGGTGCCGGCCGAGACCACGGACAAGCTGCTGATCTTTGCCAGCGACGGCCGGTTCTTCACGCTGGCCTGCGACAAACTGCCGGGCGCGCGGGGCCACGGCGAGCCGCTGCGCCTGATGATCGACCTCGACGACCGGGTGGGTCTGATCGATGTGTTCGTGCACAAACCGGGTGCCCGCCGCGTGATCGCCTCGAAGGACGGCTACGGCTTCATCCTGCCCGAGGCCGAGGCGGTGGCCTTCCGGCGCGCGGGCAAGCAGGTGCTGAACGGCACGGCCCTGACCTGCGTGGCGGTGGGCGGGGCCGATCACCTGGCCGTGGTCGGCGACAACGGCAAACTGCTGGTCTTCCCGATCAGCGAACTACCCGAAATGCCACGCGGCAAGGGCGTCAAACTGCAGAGCTACCGCGAAGGCGGCCTGCGCGACGCCATGGTGTTCGGCGAAGGCGAGGGCGCGTCGTGGACCACCTCGGACGGCCGCACACGGATGTGGCCCGAATGGCGCGAATGGCTGGGACGCCGGGCCTCGGCGGGCAAGCTTGCCCCGAAGGGGTTCCCGGCGACGAAGCGGTTCCGGCCGCGGTAGGGGTTTTTTCGGTGGGCCTGCCGGGGAAGATGGGCCGGTCCGGATTTACCCGCGAGGTATCATCCACCCACGCGCCGTCATCCCGGTTTCGCCACAGGCGAAGACCGGGACCCATAAACTCCGGGGTCGGGGCGGACGCACAGCGTTGCCGCTGCGGCGCTATCCTGAAGCGCCGGCGCTTGTGGGTCCCGGTCCCCCGGGTTCGGCCTCTGGCCGCCCCGAGGGCATGCTTCGCCTTTGGCGAAACCGGGATTGTCTGTTGGTGATGATCTAGGGTTTGGTGTCGGTTAAGCGGGGTTTGGGTCGGCCGACCCAA
>JANNFM010000060.1:0-1784 GCA_031379795.1 Alphaproteobacteria bacterium | reverse complement strand
TTTCAGGCTGTCGACCCGCTGGCCGAGACGCAGTTCGATGCCGCCGAGGCCGGTGATGAAGCCGACTTCCTCGTCGATCACCTCTTCGGGCAGGCGGAAGCGCGGGATCTGGCTGCGGATCATGCCGGCGGAACGGGTGTCGCCGTCGAAGATGGTCATCTCGTAGCCCATTGGGGCCAGGTCACGGGCCACAGTCAGCGACGCAGGGCCACAGCCGATCAGGGCGATGCGTTTGCCGTTACGGACAGTTGCCGGGGGCGGCATCAGGGCGGTGACGTCGCCCTTGTTGTCGGCGCAGACCCGCTTCAGGCGGCAGATGGCGACGGGCTCGTCCTCGACGCGCACGCGGCGGCAGGCGGGCTCGCAAGGTCGGTCACAGGTGCGGCCCAACACGCCCGGAAAGACGTTGGACTTCCAGTTGATCATGTAGGCGTCGGAATACCGGCCGTCGGCGATCAGGCGGATGTACTCGGGAACCGGGGTGTGGGCCGGACAGGCCCACTGGCAGTCGACCACCTTGTGAAAGTAGTCGGTCTCGTTCTCACGCGTGGACGGCAAAACTCGCTTCCTTCCGGGACAGCTCTACTCCCGGGAACGAGGAGCCGCCCGATCCATACGGGAATGGCTCCGCGGCCCCGACGCGGCGATGATGTCACAGAATATGGCCCGGACCATGGGGAAGCCAACCGATTCCTGATCGGCGTTCATCGATTTTCGCCGCCATGGGGCAGGATTAACCACACCAGACTGTGATCAGGCCGCCAGCGTTTCGCCCACAATGCCAATTGGCGAACCCGACAGGTAAATGATACCTTAATGACAGGGGAAGATCCGCGTTCGCGCGGCGACAGGGAGAGAGCTGCATGGAGTTGCCAATCGAGAGCCTGGCCGAGCCTACGCCGCCGGCCTATGAATCGCGCGTGGCCTCCAGCCTGCTGCCGCTCGACCCGAACGAAACCCTGGACCTGCACCGCGCAATCAATGAGCGCCGCGCTCAGGTGGAGAACCCGGAACTGCTGCGGCATCTGCGGTCGCTGTAGGGTCGTTTGCCTCCCCGCTATGATTGCCTGATGCACGGACATTCATCTGTGACCCGCATATCCGGAGGTACTCCTCTCCTCACCCATCGGGGGAGGGGGACCGCGCGAAGCGGGGTGGAGGGGGCTTGCCGCGCCCCACACCTTTGACAATCTGATCCCATCTACGCTGCGAAGACGACAATCCGCCGCGCTTCGAGTGATCGAGACGAACAACTAGGCGCTGTGCGATGGCGGCCCCCTCCACCAGACTACGTCTGGTCCCCCTCCCCCGATGGGTGAGGAGAAAGGTACTGACGGCGGCCAAACTCGCTGCCCACTCACTTGCGTGCGTCCCGCAGGCCTTCTTCGGAGCGATCCACGAGAGTGAGACAGGGCCCGCAAGTCGCAAGTGCCTCTACCTTCCGCCGAGACCGTTACATCCGCTCGGCGGCGATCTTGTAGACCAGGTTCCGGTCCCGTCGCCCGAGAGGGCTACAACCACAACCGGCACCAAGGCGTCCTCGACCCGGTAGCCCAGCCGATAGCCGGCCGCGCGCAGCTTGATCTTGCAGCAGTCCGGCATGCCACTGAGTTTTGCCGAGGGCACTTGGGGCAACTGCAGGGGTAATTGAAGCTTCTTTTTGAATTGTTCCCGGACGTTGCCGCCGAGCGAGCGCCATTCCTTGACCGCGCTGGGCAGGAATTCGAGGCTGTGGCCACTCGTGTCCTACAGGTCGTCGAGCGTTACGCGAACGGGCGTCTCAC
>JANNFM010000048.1:0-14417 GCA_031379795.1 Alphaproteobacteria bacterium | reverse complement strand
GCTGGACATCAACATGCCGGTCCTGGATGGCTTTCAGGTGCTTGCGAACCTGAAGTCGGGTGCCGCAAATCATCGACCGCCGACCTTGGTTCTGACCGCCCGGAACCGCCCGGAAGACGTCAAGCGCGCGATCGAGCTCGGCGCCCGGGACTTCATCGCCAAGCCCTTCCAGGACGATCAGCTGATCGCGCGGGTCACTCGCCTGGTCCGCAAGGCCAGACCGGTCAGCATCCCCGCCAAATCCGATAGCGGCCATATGACAACCGAGATCTGACGCTGGCCGCTCACCGAAGCGTCAGCCCGCCATCGACCACCATCTCCATGCCGGTAATGTAGCGAGCCTCGTCGCTGGAAAGCCAGAGCACGGCATTGGCGATGTCTTCCGGCACACCTTTCATGCCCAGCGGCACCACCATGGCCGACATCGCGTCCAGGTCGGGCGGGGCGTTTGACCCGGGGTTCGTGGTCGCACCGACCGAGATCCAGATGGGGGTTTCGATAATTCCGGGGTGGATCGAGTTCACCCGGATCTTGTCTCTGGCATTGGCGCACTCCAGGGCCACCGCCTTTGTGAACAACCGTACGCCGCCCTTGGTGGCGCAGTAGCCGGCCAGGTTCGCCGAGCCCCTTAGCCCTGCCACCGACGAGATATTGGCGATACTGCCGCCATCGCCCGAGGTGCGCATCAGCGGGATGGAATGCTTCACACCCAGAAACACGCCATCCAGGTTGATCGCGGTCTGGCGACGCCAATCGGCCAGGGTCATGTCCAGCACCGAACCGCCGATGCCGATGCCAGCGTTGTTGACCAGGATGTCGAGCCGACCATGCCGGGCCTTGATGCCCGCGATGACGTCTGCCCAGACGTCTTCGTCGGTGACATCCTGGCGGACGTATTCGGCTGTGCCGCCGGCGGACTGGATGGCTGCGACAACGTCATGGCCCAGATGGTCCTGAATGTCAGTGACGACAACGAAGGCACCCTCTGCGGCCAGCCTTTCCGCACAACTGCGCCCGATACCGCTGGCCCCGCCCGTGACCAGGGCCACCTTGCCGCTCACCCGTCCTGACATGATGCGCTTCCCTTATCGTTGATTACTCAACTGATAGCGCAGCCACGGCGCGCCCGCCAGCGGGCCGGGTGCGTGTTTGGAGCCAGTGTGGCGGAGAATGCCCCTAACGGTAGCTCTGCAACGGCCTGACCTCGAGCGGCGCTTGCGCCACCGCGGCGATGGCTTGCGCGGCGGCCAGGGCGGCGGGGGTGGTGGTGAAGTAGGGGATCTTCATCATCAGCGACGAGCGACGGATCTCGAAACTGTCCTTCAGCGACTGCTTGCCCTCGGTGGTGTTGAAGACGATCTGGACGTCGCCGTTCTTCATGGCGTCGACGATGTGGGGGCGACCCTCCAGCACCTTCTTGACCAGCTCTACCTTCAGGCCCTGTTCGGCCAGGTAGGCGCCGGTGCCGGCGGTGGCCAGGACCCGGAAACCCTGGGCCAGCATCAGGCGCACCGGCTCGGCGATCCAGGCCTTGTCGTCGTCGCGGACCGAGACGAACAGGCAGCCCTTTTGCGGCAGGCGCGTACCGCCGCCCAGCTGGGCCTTGGCAAACGCGCGGGCAAAGGCCGGGGCCGAGGTCGCCTCGCCGTCGCGGATCCAGTCCAGACCCATGACCTCGCCGGTGGAGCGCATCTCGGGACCCAGGATGGTGTCGACGCCAGCAAACCGGGCGAAGGGGAACACCGCCTCTTTCACCGCGATGTGGTTGTACGGTTTGTCGACCAGATTGAAGTCCGACAGCGGCTTTCCGGCCATCAGCTTGGCGGCGATGGCGGCCACCGGCTGGCCAATGGTCTTGGCCACGAAGGGCACGGTGCGGCTGGCGCGCGGATTGACCTCCAGCACATAGATCCGGGGATTGTCGCTGTGCGGCTCCTCGATGGCGAACTGCACGTTCATCAGGCCGCGGACCTTCAGGGCCCGGGCCATTTCCTTGGTCTGGCGTTTCAGCTCGACGATGGTCTCGGCCTTCAGCGAGAACGGCGGCATCGAGCAGGCGCTGTCGCCGGAGTGTACACCGGCCTCCTCGATGTGCTCCAGCACCCCGGCCACAAACACGGCGCCGGTGTTGTCGCAGAGCGCATCCACATCCACCTCGGTGGCGCGGCTCAGGTACTGGTCGATCAGCACCGGGCTGTCGCCGGACACCTGGACCGCTGTGGTGATGTAGCGCTCCAGCTGCTCGTCATCGCGCACGATCTCCATGGCGCGCCCGCCCAGCACATAGGACGGGCGGATCACCACGGGATAGCCGACCTTGTGGGCCCCTTCGAAGGCCTCGTCACGGGACCGGGCGATGGCGTTGATGGGCTGGGCGATGTTCAGCCGGTGCAACAGCTGCTGGAAGCGTTCGCGGTCTTCCGCCAGGTCGATGGCGTCGGGCGAGGTGCCCAGGATCGGGATGCCTGCGGCCTCAAGCGGTGCCGCCAGCTTCAGCGGCGTCTGGCCACCGAACTGGACGATGACGCCCAGCAGCGTACCCTTCGACTGCTCGACGTCGATGATTTCGATCACATCCACGGCCGTCAAGGGTTCGAAATACAGGCGGTCGGAGGTGTCGTAGTCCGTTGAAACCGTCTCGGGATTACAGTTGACCATGATCGACTCGACGCCGATCTCGTCCAGCGCAAAGGCGGCGTGGCAGCAGCAGTAGTCAAACTCGATCCCCTGGCCGATCCGGTTGGGACCGCCGCCCAGGATGATCGCCTTCTTGCGGTCGGACGGGTCGCTCTCGCACTCAGGGACCTGACCCAGCGCGCCCGTCTCATAGGTGGAATACATGTAGGGCGTCTCGGCCCGGAACTCGCCGGCGCAGGTGTCGATGCGCTTGAACACCGGCCTGACCCCCAGGGCGCGGCGTTGCGCACGGGTATCGGCCTCGGTCGAGTGGGTCAGTTTGGCCAGCCGGGCGTCGGAGAAGCCCTGGGCTTTCAGCTTGCGGAAGCCTTGCGCGTCGGTCGGCAGACCCTGGGCTCGAACCCGCGCCTCTTCGCCCACCAGCGTCTGGATTTGCCGCAGGAACCAGGGCTCATAGGAACAGGCGGCGTGGATTTCGTCGCAGGTCAGACCGGCCCGGAACGCCTGGGCAATCACCAGCAGCCGGTCGGGGGTGGGCGTGGCCAGCGCGCGCAGGATGGCGGCACGCCCCGTCTCCGGATCATCGGCGCCGGGGATGGCCATCTCGTCCAGCCCGGTCAGGCCGGTTTCCAGCCCGCGCAGGGCCTTTTGCAGGCTCTCGGCAAACGTGCGACCGATGGCCATCACCTCGCCCACCGACTTCATCGAGGTGGTCAGGTAGGGCTCGGCACCCGGATATTTCTCAAAGGCGAAGCGGGGGATCTTGGTGACCACATAGTCGATGCTGGGCTCGAACGAGGCCGGGGTCGCCCCGGTGATGTCGTTCATCAGTTCGTCCAGGGTGTAGCCCACGGCCAGGCGCGCGGCGACCTTGGCAATGGGGAAGCCGGTGGCCTTGGACGCCAGCGCCGACGAGCGCGAGACCCGGGGGTTCATCTCGATCACCACCATGCGGCCGTCGGCGGGATTGACCGCGAACTGCACGTTGGATCCGCCGGTCTCGACGCCGATTTCGCGCAGCACCGCGATCGAGGCGCGGCGCATCCACTGGTATTCCTTGTCGGTCAGCGTCAGGGCAGGTGCCACCGTAATGCTGTCGCCGGTGTGGACACCCATCGGGTCGATGTTCTCGATGGAGCAGACGATGATGCAGTTGTCGGCTTTGTCACGGACCACCTCCATCTCGTACTCTTTCCAGCCGAGCACGCTTTCCTCGATCAGCACTTCGGTGGTGGGCGAGATATCCAGGCCGCCCTTCACGATCTCGCGGAATTCCTCGAGGTTGTAGGCGATGCCGCCGCCGGTGCCGGCCAGGGTGAAGGATGGGCGCACGATGGCCGGCAAGCCCACGAACTCCAGCCCCTCCAGGGCTTCTTCCATGGAGTGCGCAGCCTTGGACTTCGGGCTTTCCAGCCCGATCTTGTCCATGGCGTTGCGGAACTTCTGGCGGTCCTCGGCCTTGTCGATGACATCGGCCTTGGCACCGATCATCTCTACGCCATAGCGGGCCAGGGCGCCGGAAGCTTCCAGCGCCAGCGCGGTGTTCAGGGCGGTCTGCCCGCCCATGGTCGGCAACAGGGCGTCGGGGCGCTCCTTGGCAATGATCAGTTCGACCATCTCGGGCGTGATCGGTTCGATATAGGTGGCGTCGGCAACGTCCGGATCGGTCATGATCGTCGCCGGGTTCGAATTGACCAGGATGATCCGGTAGCCCTCGGCGCGCAGGGCCTTGCAGGCCTGGACGCCGGAATAGTCGAACTCACAGGCCTGGCCGATCACAATCGGGCCGGCGCCAATAATCAGGATCGAGGAAATGTCGGTACGTTTGGGCATCTCGTCTCGCGCGCAAGGACCGGCGGACGCTGTGGCGTCGCCGCTTCGGTCAGAACTTCAGGTTAAGCGGGCGGTTTAGAGAGGCGGGCCTGACTCCGCAAGCACCCTTCATGTTACGAGCGCGCCCGCAATTGCGCAGCTTCGATTAGTCGCTGTAAACATCGCACCGCCCGAGCCAATGATGAGGTAGGGTTGTCGGCGAGCGCTCGCTGGACGTCCCAATGATTCCAGACAAAATCGACCATCTGGGCCGCAAACTCGGGCCCCTCGGACGCGCCCGCTCCCGGTTTGGGTACGAGGGCCATCCTAATACCTTGCGACGTTGATGTTCGCGCCGCGTTCACAAGCGACTGTTTTGGATCATCCAGCCCCTCGGGGTCGTTCGGAATTCGGCTAGGGCGGACGCGTAAAAAGGAACACATCGACTCTCGATCAAGCATTAGCCAAGCTTCGATTTCTCGCACCACGATCCGAAGGCAGAGGAGTTCCGGGTCGTTGCTTGACAGGCTATTTCGCAGAGCGGGAGCGCATTCAGCGTCGTGATCAAGATCGCGAAGTATTAGCCAAGGTAAGTGGTTTGCCGACAATGCGTATCGCGCGATGTTTGGGTCTAGTCTAGATTTGCCGCCGCTAACGCCTTTGTGCCCCGGACTGGCACCGCAATGCCTTATCAGACGCTCTGCGACCGCAGCGTCGACGAGCCCTTCGGTGGCAAAGTTTATTTCAACCAACGACATCAAACAATGAAAGTTGCTCGACACCTTGCGGTTTGGCGAGCGGCATCACAGCTTCTCCAACAGTGAGCCCAGAAGCTACTAGCTGTCTGACCTTCTCGTTGTTGCTTGCAGTTTCGATTGTAGTGCCATCGGGTCCTGGAATTAGGCGATGAACCTCGCTTAAGCCTATGCCTGTGCCGCCTGTGATCGCCTCTGAATGAGTAGTGATTAGCACTTGACGTCCCGACTGACGCTGCATGCGGGCTATCATGGCGGGCAATTGGAGGGCTACTTCTTGGTGGAGGGAAAGTTCAGGCTCCTCCAGCAGGAGAGGACCTGCGGGCTCAGCAACCGACCAAAGAAATCCTATCAGACGCAGCGTACCGTCAGAAAATACTTCTTCGGTTTGAAATGAAGGTCGGGGTCGCCAGTGTTTGAAACCTGCGGAAAGGTGAGGTCTCCCTTCGCGATCGTGGTCGAGTTTGAGTTCAACAAATTGTGGAACGGCAATTTTCAAGGCTTCTTGAATTTTTTTCAAGCGGTACTCTCGAGTACGCTTGGAGGTCTCATTGATCCTTCGAAGAAGATCTCCTCCATATGGATCTTCATCTTTGTCCAGTGACCTTCGAGAGTCTCTCACAATTTGAGGAACGACATGGAGATATCGTATTGAATTGAAGTAATTTACAAGTTCAACAAACTGCTCATTTCGTGCAACCTGTTGAATAAGTGTTTGGCTATATTTTCGGCCGTCGTCACCGCTGCTTCGGCGCAGCAATGCGATTGATTGACCCGTATGGAAAACTTCCTCTTCGTGGACCGATACAAAGTCCTCCTTACCGACCCGCGTAAAGCTCAATCGATAGGACCAGAGTTTCGGCTGATCGTCCGTACCGACATCGACGTCGATTTGCACTTCAGTGCGATGGCCTCGCGCTTGGAGGCATCGCAGTGACGCTATATCGCCGCGATCCCGCACGGCTGCGCTTAGACCACCGCCAACCGGCTTTACGAGGTCTCGCAAAAAACGGACCGCGTCAAGGAGGTTGGATTTTCCGGCTGCATTCGGCCCGACGAAAAAGGCGCGCTGAGTAAGATGAACCTCCACCTCACGGAAATTTCGCCAGTTTCTGACCTTCAACCGGGTCAACCGGAGGGGTGTTTGTTTTGACCGAGGATTTGCCACCTACGATTTCTATCATTGTCGGTCTCGTGAGGCCACCAGAGAGACTTGGCCAGAACGCAACCCGAAATGTAGTTGCAGTGTTGGCGACCGAGCTGGTGCGGAATGAGACCCATTGCCTTGCCCCTGAGGAAGGATAAGCGCGATCGCAAGCTTGCGTCTTGGCGCAGGGCAGGGCAGCTTCGGAACTCAACGTTCGCCAATACGCGACACAACCATAGGGAACGCCTTGGCCGCCGCCGCCACCACCCCGGAAATGCTCTCATCGCTCATGACCCGGATCGCCTCCGGGGAGCGGGAGGCCCTGCGACAATTATATCAGGCCACGTCTGCGAAGCTTTTTGGCGTTTGCCTTCGTATCCTCTCGGACCGCGAGGAGAGCGAGGACGTTTTGCAGGACGTGTACGTCACAATCTGGCGACGGGCCGACAGGTTCGATTCGACCCGCGCCGGTGTGATGACCTGGCTGTCCACGATTGCGCGGAACCGGTCGATTGACCGACTTCGCGCGCGCGGTCCGATGGCCTACGCGGGATCAATCGACGGGCTCGAGATTCCGGACGGGGCTGATAGTGCGGAAACGTTGCTGTCGGCTGCGGACGACCGCAACAAACTACAGGGGTGTCTGTCGGAACTTGACGACCGCACCCAGACGGTGATCCGGACCGCCTTCTTCGAGGGCGTGACGTACGAGACCCTGGCACGCAACATGGATGCGCCGCTGGGGACAGTAAAAAGTTGGATTCGTCGGGGACTGGCGAAACTAAAAGGATGCCTCCAGTCATGAGTGAAGCGCTCGACCTCTCCGACGCCGAAGCCTTCGCCGCCGAGCACGCCCTGGGCGTGCTGGACGCCCGCGAACGGGCCGAAGCCGAAGCCCGCATGGCCCGTGAGCCGGCCTTTGCTGCCGACGTCGAAGCCTGGCGCTATCGTCTGGCGCCGATGCTGGATGCGATTGACCCGGTCCCTGCGCCGCAGGGCGTCTGGACCCGCATCGAGGCCATGCTGCCGGCCAATGACAATAGCGCCATGATGAACAAGCTGCGGTTCTGGCGGAACTCGGCAGTGGGTGGTTTTGCCCTCGCTGCCGCCAGCCTTGCGGGTGTTGTGGTCCAGGTGACCCAACCGCCAATTGCGGTCGAGGCCCCGCCGTCGGCGCCCGGCCAACTGCTGAACGCCAGCTTGACCTCCACCACCGGCCAGCCGCTGCCGCTGTTCGTGGCGGCCTATGATCCGGACCGCAAGGCGTTGATCATCACATCGTTGCTGCCACCGGGGGCCGACCGCGACAAGGTCAACCAGCTTTGGCTGATCGCCGGTCAGGACAAGCCCAAATCGCTCGGCCTGATCGAACCCGGCAAGGCCAAGATCATCGCGCTGCCGCTGGAGGTGATGGCCAAGATGTCTGCCGGCGCCAAGCTGGCGGTCTCTATCGAGCCAGCGGGCGGGTCGAAGAGCCCGGATGGACCCAGCGGCCCGGTCATCGGCCTGGGCGAGTTGTCCAGGCTCTGAGATCAGGCCGCGCCTGATCGTCTGCAATAGCTGCGGCCCCTGTCTCCCTCGAGGTGGGGGCCGAACTGCGTCTGGGCTACGTCCTCTGTTCACAGTCGTATGTTTACAGAATTTTAGCTTCGTTTTCTCGCAGCGATTTCGCCGATGAGTGCTGCAAAATCGCAATTCGAGTAAATGCGTCTGTCCTTAATAGTATCAAGTATATGGTTCATCGCCCAGTGAGGCGGTGGAAACTCAGGACCTACAGTATTATGAACCGTAATATTATCGCATCGTTTGTTGTTGGCGTTGCGCTTGCCAGTGGTGTTGCCAGCTTTGCATCAGCGCAAATGGCTGCCGAAAAGACCGTGCAGGTCGGCGGCGCCGCGATGTACCCGTCGAAGAACATCATCCAGAATGCCGTCAACTCCAAGGATCACACCACCCTGGTGGCCGCCGTGAAGGCTGCGGGTCTGGTGGAAACCCTCTCCAGCGCCGGCCCCTTCACGGTGTTCGCGCCGACCAATGCGGCGTTCGGCAAACTGCCCGCCGGCACGGTTGAGACCCTGGTGAAGCCGGAGAACAAGGGCACCCTTACGACGGTCCTGACCTATCACGTGGTCGCCGGGCGCGTATCAGCCGCCGACATCATGGCCAAGATCAAGGCTGGCGGCGGCAAGGCCATGCTGAAGACCGTGCAGGGCGGAACCCTGACAGCGACCACCAAGAACGGCGCCGTCTGGCTGACCGACGCCAAGGGCGGCATGTCAAAGGTGACGATCGCCAATGTGTTCCAGTTCAACGGCGTGATCCACGTCGTCGACACGGTACTTATGCCGTAGGCCTCTCGAGCGCCCTCTCCCCGTCTCGGCGGGGAGGGGACCCTCAGGCCGGTTGCAGCGCTTTCGCTTGATCCATCAGATCGGTGAACCGCTCGAAGATGTAGAGGCTGTCCGTCGGGCCGGGTGAGGCTTCCGGATGGTGCTGGACGCTGAAGACGGGTTTCCCCTTTAGCGTCAGGCCGGCGTTGGTGCCGTCGAACAGCGAGACATGGGTCTCCTCGACGCCGTCGGGCAGGCTGTCGCGATCGACCGTGAAGCCGTGGTTCATGGAGACGATTTCCACCTTGCCGGTGGTCAGGTCTTTCACGGGATGGTTGGCGCCATGGTGGCCCTGGTCCATCTTGACCGTGGTGGCACCCAGCGCCAGCGCCAGCATCTGGTGGCCCAGGCAGATGCCGAACACCGGCTTGCCACTGGCCACCAGCGTCTGGATCTCCGGCACCGAATACGCACCGGTCGCGGCCGGGTCGCCGGGGCCATTGGACAGCAACACGCCATCAGGGTTTCGCGCCAGGATATCCTTGGCGCTGGTGCTGGCGGGAACCACCGTCACCCGGGCGCCGACCGAGACGAGTGCCCGCAAGATGTTGCGCTTGACCCCGTAATCGACGACCACGACCTCGTACTTCGGCCCCTGCGGTTTGGCGTAGCCCTCCGGCCACGACCACAAACCCTCGTCATAGACAAAGGGCTGCAGGCAGGTGGCGTCCTTGGCCAGGTCCAGGCCCTCCAGCCCTGACCAGGCTTTGGCCCTGGCTGTCAGGGCATCCAGATCGAACACACCGTCCGGGCTGTGCGCGATGACACCGTGCGGCATGCCGTGCTCGCGAATGGCGCGGGTCAGCGCCCGGGTGTCGACCCCGGCCAGACCCACGACGCCGCGCCGCGCCATCCAGGTCGGCAGGTCGCAGTCCGAGCGCCAGTTGGCCGCCGGTGTCGGCAGGTCGCGGAAGATCGCGCCGCGGGCTGATGTCTCGGCAGCACCTGACATCTGCTCGCGGTCGTCAATGTTGGTGCCCACATTGCCGATGTGCGGAAAGGTGAACGCCACGATCTGGGCCATGTAGGAGGGGTCCGTCAGGATCTCCTGATAGCCGGTCATGGCGGTGTTGAAGCAGACCTCGCCCAGGGCCTCGCCGACCGCGCCGACGCCAAAGCCTTGCAGGACCGTCCCGTCGGCCAGGACCAGAACGCCGGTGACGCCAGGCAGCAGATCACGGCTCATGGTGAGGTTCCTTCAGGCTGGACAAACGGCGGCGTTGGTAGTGAGAAGCGGCGGTGGGGTCAATGAGGTTAACCCTGCCGCGAAGCCGAAGGACCAGCATGTACATCGATCCGGACCGTGATGCGTGGGAACTCTTCAAGTCGCTGCCGCGGGACCAGCCGATCCAGATGCTCAATCTGGTCAGGCTGAAGCCGAAGGCCGAGTATCCGTCAGACCACCCGGATCACGGCAAACATCTGACGGGCCTGGACGCCTACCGCGCCTATGGCCGAACGACGGCGCATATTTTCCAGCGACTGGGTGGCAAACAGATATGGGCGGGCAAGCCACAGGTGATGGTGACCGGACCGGGCTCGGAGGCCTGGGACATAGCGTTCATCGCTGAGTACCCGACATCCGGAGCCTTCATCGCCATGGTGCGTGACCCGGAGTATCGGGTGCTGGTCGCCCATCGGACGGCGGGCGTTGCCGACAGCCGTCTGCTGCGGCTCGAGGGGATCGCCGATCTTGGCGACGGGTTTGGCGAATAGCTGGCGGAAAACGAGGGAAAGATGTCATTTCAGCCAAGCGGAGTCTGAAGGATACTCTGGCCATGCTTGGTCTGCGCCCCAACTGTGAGTGCTGTGACCGCGATCTGCCGGCAGGCAGCGTAGACGCCCGCATCTGCACCTTTGAATGCACCTTCTGTGCGGATTGCGCCGAAGTCCGGTTTGACGGCGTCTGTCCCAATTGCACCGGCAATCTGGTCGCGCGACCGATCCGGCCGATCGCAGCGCTCGCTCGTTATCCGGCGTCAACCGAACGCGTGACCAAGGCTCACAAGGCCTGCGCCTGACGATTGCACAGAGCCGGGCTCAGGGCCTATTCAGCCCCCATGCGCATCACCACGGTCGGCCTTGATGCCGACGACACGCTTTGGCACAACGAGACGATATTCAGGCTGACGCAGGATCGTCTGCGCGACATGATGTCTGAGTTCGCGCCGCATGAGACGACGAACGCCCGGCTGGCCGAGGTCGAAAGCCGCAATCTTCGGCTCTACGGTTATGGCGTGAAGGGCTTCACGCTGTCGATGATCGAGACAGCCATGGAACTGACGGATCACAACCCGCCTGGCCGCCTGATCGCCGACATCCTGGCGGCGGGGCGCGAGATGCTGCAGGAGCCGGTGGAGCCCCTGCCGGGTGTCGAGACCGCGCTGGCCGAGCTTTCGGAGCACTATCGGCTGGTGCTGATCACCAAGGGCGACCTGCTGCACCAGGAACAGAAACTGGCCGCCTCTGGCCTCGGCGACCTGTTCGCCGCCGTCGAGATCGTCAGCGAAAAGGACGCGTCCACCTATGTGCGCGTGTTTGACCGCCACGGCACAGGTGCGGCCGAGGCCGTCATGTGTGGTAACTCGCTGCGCTCCGACATCCTGCCGGCGCTGGAGGCCGGCGCCTGGGGCGCCTACGTGCCGTACCCCATCACCTGGGCCCACGAGGCTGCCGAAGCGCCGGTGGGGCATGGGCGGTTTGTGGAGCTGGAGCGTATCTCGGAATTGCCGGAGTGGGTGCGGGAACTCAGATAGAACTGACCGCAGAAAGCGCAGAGGTCGCAGAACGGCTGAGCGCAAAGCGTTCGATTTCTGCGCGAGGCGTGGCGCCGAAGTTTGCCAGCAGGCCCAACTTTAGATCTGTCGCCCTGACGTAATTGATCACCTGCGCCCTGTGTTCCGGTGCGATTGCGCGCAGCGCTTTGATTTCGAGAATGATACGTCCGTAGCAGACGAAGTCGGCGACATAGGTTTGGCGCAGAGGGCGCCCTTGGTAGGTAAGTCGTACAGGCTTTTGAACCTCAAACTCGATACCCTGTCGCGAGAACTCTATCGCCAGACATTCTTGATAGACCGCCTCCAGAAATCCAGCGCCCATGGACCGATAGACTGCGAAAATCGCGCCACGAATGCGAAAGACTTCGTCCTTGTAGAGAAACTCGTCGTGGGCGGCGGACTGGACCATCCGCGTATGCTATCAGCGATCTTCAAGGAGAACGATAAGGGAACATATCCCTTTTTCCTTCTGCGTCTTCTGCGTTTTCTGCGGTACCTCTGTCACAAACCCTCGCCCCCCGCCGTCCTGGGTTCAGAGGCGGCGGAGGTGGGCTATGCGGTATTGGGATCGGTATCTCGCGGGGCTGACAGCCCTGGCCCTGGCGGCCAATGGCCTGGCGATGTTGTTTGCGTCCCTTGCCTGGTACGACGCCGTGCCCGGCGTGCCGCTGACGGGGCCGTTCAATGGGCATTTCGTCAGGGATATCGGGGCGACCTATGTGGCCTGCGGGCTGGGGCTGGCGTGGTTTGCCTGGCGACCGGCTCAGGGGTGGCCGGCGATGACGGTCGCCGCGATCTGGCTGACGCTGCACGCAGTGATCCACATCTATGACGCAACCTGCGGATCCAGCCCGCTTGCTGACATTCAGCGGGATTTCGTCGGCGTCTACCTGTTGGCCGCGATCCCACTGGCCCTGACCATTTTCCGCAAACCCAAGGAGATTTGAGATGTTGAGCGCCATCCTCTCTCGCTGGCTCGACGGCTTCGAGCGGACCTGGAGTTACGATGCCAGCTACATGCGCCTGGTGCTTAAGGTCAGTCCGGCCAGCCTGATCAAATTCTCCCTCGGCACGCGGGCACCGGATGTCAGAGCGGCCCCGGGCGTCGCGCTCGTGGCAGCCGGAATTGTGGGGACCCTGGCCGAGGACTGTGGTCCGTGCACCCAGATCGCGGTGGATATGGCGGCGGCTCACGGCGTTTCGCCGGTCATCTTGCGCGCCATCGTGGCTGGCGACGAAGCCGCGATGGGCGAGACGGCGTCGCTCGTCTGGCGCTTCGCCCACGCCAGTCTTGCCCGCGACATGGAGGCCTGTGACCCGCTGCGGGATGAGATCGTTCGGCGCTGGGGCGAGAAGGGTCTGGTGGCCATTGGCCTCAGCCTGACGGCGGCCAGGATGTATCCGACGCTCAAATATGCGCTGGGTTACGGCAAGACTTGCTCAAAGGTGGTCGTGGCCGGCGAGGATGTCGCGCCCGGCGCTCTGGCGGCGTAGACTCTCTTGATGGACGCGGCGCTCATCGACGCCTTTGAGGCCAATCGCCCCCGGCTGAAACGGCTGGCCTACCGGATGCTGGGGTCGGTCAGCGCCGCAGAGGATGCTGTTCAGGATGCCTGGCTGCGCTGGGACCGGGCCGGGGCAGGGGTCTCCGACCCCGCGGCCTGGCTGGTGCGCGCCACCACCCGGCTCTGCATCGACCGCCTGCGCGCCGCCAAGGCCGAGCGCGCCGCTTATCGCGGCCCCTGGCTGCCGGAGCCGTTGATTGAGCCCCTGACAGACGATCCACTGGAACGCGCTGAGGATGTCTCGGTCGCCTTCCTGCTGGCGCTGGAGCGGCTCTCGCCGCTGGAGCGCGCGGTGTTCCTGCTTCACGACGTCTTCGACGAGGACTATGGCGCCGTTGCACGCGCGCTGGACCGCAGCGAGGCCGCTGTTCGGCAGTTGGCGGGGCGGGCCCGGGAGCACGTTCAGACCGCCAGACCGCGCTTCGCGGTAGATCAGGCCTTGGTCACGCGTCTGGCCCAGGCGTTCATGGCGGCCTCAGCCACCGCCGACACGGGCTTGCTGGCCAGCTTGCTCTGTGAAGACGCCATCATGGTCACCGACGGCGGCGGCAAGCGCAAGGCCGCGCTCAGGGTCATGGTCGGCCGCGACGATATCATCGGCCTGCTGGAGGGACTGCGGTGGCGTCAGGGTTTTGCGACGGTTGAACAGGTCGAGATGGTGCGGGTGAACGGCTATCCAGGCCTGCTGCTGCATCTCGCCGACGGGCCGGAAACCATCGCCTTCGAGCCCGGCGAGGATGGCCGCATCGCCGCCGTCTACGCCATGCGCAACCCGGAGAAGCTGCGGCACGTGCGGTAGGCTTCAGCTCTGGCTTTGTCTGCGCAGTCGACGCGAGCTCACGCTCAGTCGATTCAAACCACAGAAAACGCAGAAGGACGCCGAAAGCGCTTCATCGGACACAACTGGGCCTTCTGCGCTTTTCTGCGCATTCTGCGGTCCATTGCCATTTTCTCGGTCCCGCTTCGCGGCCGGTATTGAAAACCTTGTGCCGACAATTCATCCACAGATCGGTGCGAGGCGTCCACAAGGGCCAAGGCCGCTCTGTGTTAGCGATGTGAGTTATGGTCGGTCGGTTCGACGAACGTTTTCTGGAAGAGATCAAGTCGCGGCTGCGCCCGTCCGACGTGATTGGTCGTACCGTGAAGCTGCGCAAGCAGGGTCGCGAGTATGTGGGCCTGTCGCCGTTCAACAAGGAGAAGACCCCCTCGTTCTATGTGAACGATGAGAAGGGCCAGTTCTTCGATTTCTCGTCGGGCAAGACCGGCGACCTGATCACCTTCCTGCAGGAAAACGAGCGGCTGAGTTTTGCCGAGGCGGTCGAGCGGCTGGCGGC
>JANNFM010000034.1:0-24722 GCA_031379795.1 Alphaproteobacteria bacterium | reverse complement strand
CAGGGCCTGGTCCAGCCGCTCCAGGGTCTCGGCCCCGAACCGCCGGGCCAGGGGCGCGCGGGGCAGGGCGATGATCTGCTCCAGACGCCGCAGGCCCAGACGCCCGATCTGGGCGGCGGCTTGCGGGTCCAGGCGCAGGGCTTCCGGCGGCAGGGGTTTCAGCAACGCCGCCTGTTCGCCGGGCGGGGCGATGGTCTGGTCGGGGCCAAAGTGCGCCAGCGCCCAGGCCGCACCCGGCGTGTCGGCGATGCTCATGCGAAAAGGCAGGCCGCTCGTCAGCAGGCGGTCGCGGAAGTCGGCCATCAACCCGGCCTCGTCGCCCCAGAGGTGGGCGACGCCCGTGATATCCAGAAACAGGCCGCCCGGCGCGTCGGCCGCCACGGCTGGCGAGAAGCGCACGCACCAGTCGACCAGGGCGGTCAGGGCCTCGGCGTCGGCCTCAGGGTCAGCCTCGTCGGTGGCCAGATCCGGGACCAGGGCCATGGCGTCGGTGGCCTTCTGGCCGGCATAGAGGCCAAGCTTCGCCGCCGCACGATTAACCGCCGCCAGCCTGCGCACCGCGCGGGTGGTTTCCAGCAGGGCGAAGGGAGGATCAGGCTGCAGCGCCCCCTCCGTCGGCTTCGCCGCCACCTCCCCCGTTGGCACGGGGGAGGAACTGATCGCGCCAGGTTCCTCCCCTGTCGCGAAGACGACGGGGGAGGGGGACCGCGAAGCGGTGGAGGGGGCACTACGCGGCGCGAGCTTGAGCGGATTGCGCCGGCGCCAGTTCGCGATCGCCCAGTGCGGCGACCAGGCGCAGAGGATGCGCGACATCGGTTGCCTCCCATGAATAGGCCTGATCGGCCTCGAAAATCCACGCGCCGGTCCGCCCGCCACGGCAGCGTTCCAGTTCAACATGATAGCGGGGTGCCCCCAGGCCGAAATCTCCGGCGACGGGCTCTGAGGGCGCAGAGCGCACGCTCCAGCGGGTGGCGGCGACGGACCCGGCACCGTCCTTGCGCCCTGCTCCGCCAAACGGTCGCCGCCGGATGACAAACCCGGTGCCGCCCCGCTTCTCGCAGGCCAGTTGCAGCCGGCGACCAGCGGTCAGATCCACGGTCTCCACCTCGCCGAACACGGCGCAGACGCCGACGGTGGTCAGGGCGTCCTCCATCACCATCAGGGTTTCGGCCTCATCGCGGGCGCAGACCTGGATCAGGCGCTCGGGTGGGAACCCCAGCCCCGCCAGCCCCGGGGCCCAGAGGTCGTCCCGCCGCAGCACCCAGACTGCCTCACCCCGGCGGGCCAGCGGTCGGGCCATCAGGGCGGCGAAGGCGGCGGGCGCGGCGGAGGTCTCGGCCTCCAGGCCCGCGCCGACGATCTCATGCCAGCGCCCCAATGGCAGGCCACCGCCGGGCAGCCGCTCGTCCAGCGACGGCTCTCCGAAGGGCAGCACACCGGCGCGTGCCCGCGTCGCGCTTTCCAGCGCCGCGATCTTCGCCCGGATGGCGCGAAAATCGGACATGGTATTGAGACTCCTTTTGTTCCAGTTTTGTTCTAGTCCTGGAAAAGCGGGAGTCAAGGCCGATGCGACAGGGCGTCGGGGCAACGAACCCGGGTTAACCTTTCCCTAAAACCCGTCATCCCGGACGGACGCCCGTGAAACGGGCGGGAGATCCGGGACCCAGTGCCCAGCGCACCGCCCTGGGTCCCGGCTCTTCAGCCTGCTGCCGCAGGCTTGCGGCCGGGATGACATTGATTTTTACACTTCTGTTAACTCGAGTTCGTTGCCCTGATAGCAAGGCGTCGGGGCCATCAGCCCTTCGGAATCAGAATGAAGGCCGTCTCCGTCAGGATCGCATCAAGCCGCTGATCGTGCGGCTCAAGGGCCAGTTGATCCACTTCCTGACCCGCATAGGCGAGGCCGACCGCCAGAAGCGGACCCCGCGCCCGCAACGCTGCAATCGTGCGATCATAGAAGCCGCCGCCCTGTCCCAGCCGTCCACCCTGTCGGTCGAAGGCCAGCAACGGCACGAACACCACATCGGGGAAAACTACCTCGGCGTCTTGCGTCGGTGCAGGAAGGCCCAGCGCGTCCGGTTCAAGTGGGTCACCGGGTTGATATAGCCGGAACACCAGCGATGCGTCGCGTTCCACAACCACCGGCAAAGCTCGACGGGCCGCTGCGATCCGGATCGCGCCCGGGTCGAGCTCCGACCCCATCGGGCTATAGAGACCATGGATCGCTACCCGCCTCCCGGGCCAGCCCTGCGGCAGGTTGGCGGCAGCGCGCACGGCGGCGTCAGGCGTCGTGGCGGCCAGTTGCCGTCGCAGCGCACGCATGCGCGACCGGAGGGTGGATTTCGAAATCACGCCCCCCTATAGCGGAAGACGGGTGGCGGCGCCGCGAGAGCCGTGAAGGACTGTTTCATTCCCTCGACCTGTTAGTGACAGGTGGGCACCGTGTGCCCGGGACCAGGATCCCGGCCAGGGACAGTTCCCTAGAGGTGAATTAAGGTCGCTGGAATATGTCGCCTCCGACGAGAGCCGCAGCAAACCGCCAACGCCAAGGTAAGGCGGCAGGCACCACTTAACAAGCCGCTGCAACGCGGCCGGGAAAAACAGATGATGTCGCGCACCCTCCAGGACCTGTTGGACAAGGCCGTATCCGACGGCGTGGCCCCCGGCCTGACAGCGGCCGTCGCCGGGCCAGGCGGTGTCCACCACCTTGCCGCTGGTGTGCGGGGTCTGTCCGATCCCCGCCCGATGGCACCGGATTCGGTGTTCTGGATCGCCTCCTGCACCAAGGCGATCACCGCGCTGGCGGCGTTGCAACTGGTCGAACGTGACCTCCTGAGCCTCGACGATCCGATCGGTGACCGGGTTCCCATGTTGGCGGGCCCCAAGGTGCTGGACGGTTTCGAGGCGGACGGAACACCTCGGCTGCGGGCGGCGCGTCGGGCCATCACCCTGCGCGACCTGCTGACCCACACCTCGGGTCTGGCCTACGATTTCTGCAGCGCCGACCTGACCCGCTACTTCGCCGCCACGGGCGAGAACCTGCTGTCCGGTGTGCCGACCCTGGTGTTCGATCCGGGTGAGCGCTGGCAGTACGGTATCGGCATCGACGCCGCCGGATGGGCCATCGAGGCGGCCAGCGGCCAGAGCCTGGATGTCTATTTCGCCGAGCATATTCTTGGGCCGCTGGGCATGGCCGACACTGCGTTCGTGCCTGACCCTGCCCGGACCGACCGGCGGGCCGGCATGCATGTGCGAGGTCCCGAAGGCGCGCTCATCGCCACTGATGCGTTCCCGAATGCACCGCAGATGTGGGGCGGCGGCGGGTTGACCTCGACGGCGCCGGACTACCTGAAATTCCTTCAAGCCATCATGTCGGACGCAGGCGGGCTGGTTCGGCCGGACACCCTGGCGCTGCTTCGTGATGTCCAGACCGACTGTGGCCCGGCCGGTGACCTGATGTCGGTCAACCCCGCTTTCAGCCATAACTTCCAGCCAATGTCAGGGATCAATAAGCGCTGGACCCTCGGGTTCCTGCGCAACCAGACCGATGTCCCCGGCGGTCGCCGCGCCGGCAGCCTGGCCTGGGGCGGGATCGCCAACTGCTACTACTGGGCCGACCCGGCCAGCGGCGTCGCAGGCGTCATGTTTGCCCAGTTCCTGCCCTTCGCGGACCCGAAGATGATGGCGACGTTCGAGGCCTTTGAGCAGGCTGTGTACGCGGGTTGAGGGTCCGGGCCTTTCAACCGGGGCATCGAAGCCCTAAATCCACGACCCGCAACCAGGACGAAAAGACCGCGTGAGCGTCACCGCCGATACCGAAGCCAGCCTCGCCCGCCAGGCCAACGAGCTCGCCCGCGATCTGGCGGTGGCGAGCCCGCGCGTCTACTGGCTGGACCTGTCGGTGACGGCGGCGGTCACCTGGCTGAGCCTGGCGATCGCTACGACCAGCCCCTCGCCGGGATGGGCGCTGACCGCCGGGGTGGTCTGTATCCTGGCCCTCTACCGCGGCATCAGCTTCATCCACGAACTCACGCATCTGCGGCGCGACGACGTGCCGGGCTTCCATTTCGCCTGGAATGTGCTGATCGGCGTGCCCTGGCTCACGCCCTCGCTGTTGTATGAAGGCGTCCACATCCTGCACCATGCCAAGGACCGCTACGGCACCGCACGCGACCCCGAGTATCATCCGTTGGCCCGCCGCCCGCCGTACGAGCTGGCAGCCTTCGTTGGCATCGCGCTGCTGGCACCTGTCGGCGTGATCCTGCGCTTTGCGATCCTGGCACCGCTGAGTTTCCTGATTCCGCCCCTGCGCCGGTTCGTCATCGCCAAAACGTCGGGCATGGTTATCAACACCGGCTTTTCCCGCGACGATTTCGACCGCGCCCGCAGCGCGCCCTGGCTGGCCCAGGAGATCGGAGCCTGGCTGTGGAGCTGGACGGTGCTGGGCCTGACCGCCGTGGGTGTTATCCCGTTGCGCGCGTTGATCATCGCTATGGTGATCTTCAGCCTGATGACGGTGCTGAACCAGCTGCGTACCGCGGTCGCCCACTACTGGGAGAATGAGGGGGACCAGATGGCGGTGCTGGACCAGTTCCTGGACACCGTGAATGTCCCGCCGCCGGCCATGCTGCCGTTCCTGTGGGCGCCGGTCGGACTGCGCTATCACGCCCTGCATCACCTGATGCCGCGGTTGCCCTACCACAATCTCGGGACCGCCCACCGGCGACTGGTCGAGGCTCTGCCGGCCGATCATGACTACCGCCGTGTGGAACAGCGGGAGCTGATTCCGGCGCTGGCGCGATTGCTGGGACGGATGCGCGCCAGCCGCTAACCCCCGCTATCAGTGGGCGGGCGACAAGGGTGCCAAGGCCCATTGGTGGTTCGGGCGACTGGCACGCTGAAGGTCATGCAGGCGTGGGCCAACCCCTCAGGCGTCGGCAAAAATCCGCTTGAAGTTGTCGGCGTAGAACTTGTCGCGCACCGCAGGCGCACGCTCGCCCAGGGATGCCTCGAACCGGCCGATCGGATTGCGGCCACCCTCGATGTGCGGATAGTCGCTGGAGAACAGGTAAAGGTCCGGGTTCGACTGATCGATAAAGCTGCCCACCTCTTCAAACACAAACGGCGTAAAGGCCAGTTGCTCGGTGATCTGCTCCGACGGCGTGCGGCTCAGGCCCTGCAGGTTGGCGTCGTTGCGGCTCCAGTGCTTCACCACCCAGTCCAGGCGGCGCAGCATTTCCGGCACCCAGCCGGCGCCCAGTTCCACGGCGGCGCCGCGCAGGCCCTTGTGGCGCTCCAGCACGCCGTCCAGCACCATCATGGTGAGGAACTGTTCGGGGCCTTCGTGCAGCAGGGCCACGTCCTTGGTGCGCAGGTTCTCGCCGCCGCCCAGCCAGTCTTTCGTGGGTGGCCGGCCATTATTCATCCAGGCCTTGGCCAGTTGCAGTGGCGCGCCGCCAACGTGCAGGACGAAGGGCGTGCCGGTCTCGGCCAGCCGGGCCCAGAAGGGGTCGAGGTCCACGTGGCCCGGCGCGCGCTCGCCGCAGGGACGGTGCGGCACCCAGGCGGCCTTCAGGCCGTTGGCCAGGGAGAATTCCAGCTCGGCCATAGCCAGATCGGGGTCGTCCAACGGGATCGCGGCCACGCCCATCAGGCGTTTGTCACTCTTGCAGAACTCGGCCATGTGCCGGTTGTGGGCGCGGGCGGCGCCATAGCGCAGGCGATGCTCCAGTTTCGAGCTGGGTGAGAACGGCATGCGCAGGCTGTGGGTGGCGAACACCAGCTGTTTCTTGAAGCCCAGCAGATCCAGCGCCGTCGTGCGATCCGCGCTGTTGAACGCGCCCAAGGCCTGAATTTCCTTGGATTTCTCGATCAGCTGCGGGCCCATGGCGATCTGGGCGGCCACGTGCTCGGGGCTGTGGCGGCCACCCTGGTTCATGATCACCGCCACCTCTTCGTCCGTGACGATGGAGGCCGAGTAGCTGACCTCCGGGATCTCGTCGCGCAGCGCCGGGTCCGCGAAGTCCTTCAGGAAGTTGGGCAACTCCATGATGTGACTGTCGGCGTCGTAGTAGGCCCGGTTGGCGGGTGCGTAGGTCATGAAACTCTCCCGGATGGCCCGGGCGTTGGACCGGAGACCCTCCGGACCGCCCGTGGCGTTTGGCCGACTATGAAGCCAGAGACGCAGGGAGTCACATGGGTTTGTGTGTTTCAGGCCGAAAGTCGCAGGCCCGCCATCCGCGCCCGCAAGGCCGGCAACACCTCGGCCTCGAACCAGGGATTGCGCTGCATCCAGCCGCCGCTGCGCCAAGAAGGGTGTGGCAAGGGGAACATGTTCGGCCCAAAGGCGTCAAACGCGCGGACCGTCTCGGTGAGCGAGGGCCGCCGATCCCGGCCCAGATACCGCGCCTGAGCGTAGCTGCCGACCAGCAGGATCAGGCGGTCTTCGGGCAGGACAGCCATCACCTGTTCATGCCAGAGCGGCGCGCACTCGGGACGCGGCGGCAAGTCGCCACCGGCCCGGGAGCCCGGGAAGCAGAACCCCATGGGGACCAGGGCCACCCGTGCCGGATCATAGAACTCCGGCTTCGACAGACCGGTCCAGTCGCGCATCCGGTCCCCGCTGGCGTCGTCCCAGGGGATGCCGCTGGCGTGGACCCGCGCGCCCGGCGCCTGGCCCACGATCACCAGCCGCGAGGTCTGGCTGAACTGGACAATCGGGCGCGGGCCGGCGGCAAGGTGTGCTGCGCAGACCGTGCAGGCGCGGATCGAGCTCAGAAGGTCGTCAACGCCCGTTTGACCCGGCATGGGGCTTGCCTACTTCCCCTGATAGTTCGCCGGTCGCTTTTCCATGAAGGCCTTCATGCCCTCCAGCGCGTCCTCGGTGCGCAGCAGCGGCAGCAGTTGCAGAAACACGTGGTGGACGTGTTCATCGAAGCCCTCGGACAGGCCCATCCGCATCAGGCGCTTGGACGCCTGGACGGCCAGCGGCGCGTTGCCGGCGATTTCCAGCGCCAGGTCGCGGGCCACCTTGGCGACGTCGGCCTCGGGCACGGCGCGCGAGGCCAGGCCCATGTCGACGCACTCTTTTGCCGTCAGGGTGCGACCGGTGAAGATAATCTCGGCCGCCTTCGACCAGCCCAGCAGGCGTGGCAAAATCCAGGTACCGCCGCTCTCGGGCACGATGCCGCGCTTGGTGAAGGCGGCGGCCATCTTGGCGGTGTCGGACATGATGCGGATGTCGCAGCCCAGCGCCGTGTCCATGCCGTAGCCCGCGGCTGAACCGTTGAGGGCGCAGATGGTGGGTGTGCCCAGGTTGAACAGCACCGTGGGCGGCGTGGAGCGCAGGTCGATGTCGGTGGAGGTCGAGGCACCCTGCAGGCCTGTGGAACCGCTGGTGGCGCCGCGCAGGTCGAGGCCGGCACAGAACGCCCTGCCCTTGGCTGTCAGGATGATGCAGCGGACATCCTTGTCGCGATCCGCCTTCAGCAGCAATTCACCCAGCAGCACCAGCATCGGGCCGGAAATGGTGTTGAGCCGCTCGGGCCGGTTCAGCGTCAAGGTCGCGATGTGGTCGGAGACCTCGTAAAGCACCTCGTCACTGGTATCGGTGGCGGCGGCGGTTATCGGCGCGGCGGCGCCGCTGTCGGCGGGAGCGGTCATCGGGTTTCCTCGTTCACGGCTTGTTGGTTCCACGCTAAAGCCCCGGGCGAGACTTTGGAAACGGGAAATGGTGATGGAATTTGTCGTCAGCGGGTTCAAGTGGGTGATGCTGGCCGGCGGCCTGATCACGCTCAGCATGCTGCAGGCGTTTTTTGTGCCCCGTAACGCGTTCCTGGCCCTGCTTGGCGAAGCGCCCGAGGGGCCGCTGCCGCTGTTGCTGGCGCGCAACTGGGGTGTGCTGATTGCGTTGACCGGGGCGATGCTGATCTGGGGCGCTTTCCATCCGGAGGTCCGGCCCTTGGTCCTGGTCGTGGCAGGAACCAGCAAGCTGGCCTTCATCGGTCTCGTGTTCAGCCACCCGCCGTTCCGCCGCAAGGCCGTGCTGCCGTTGATGGTCGACGGGACCCTGGTGGTATTGTTCGCGGCCTATCTCATCGCGACGCTCTGAGGCAGGCTGTGGGCCATCGGGTGCGACGGAACTCGCGGTCTGGCGCGTGTCAGGGCTCTGGTGTCGTGCGACAGGTCAGACACACCTGCACAGTTTCGTGACGGACCTGACAAAACCTGGCCCTCTTTTCAACGCGCGGAAGGGTCATTTGCTGACGCCAACGGGGGATTGACGATTTCTGTGCCGATCATGTCTCGACCGAACCGCCGTGACCTGATCATCCGTCAGGTCCTGCGTCATGTCACGCTCGCGACCCTGCTGATGTTGTCGGCGGCGCCCGCGGCTCTGGCCCAGACCGCCGGACCCTCCCGCGCGGCTCGTGAAACGGAGGACACCGACAACACCGTCTCCGAAGTTGTTGTCACCGCTGCGACCGCTCAGGCCGGCGCGGTCGTGGGCGATGTGGTTCCCGAGCTCCAGCTCGATCCGGCGGACATCCAGGCCTATGGCGTCAGCACCATGGCCGAACTGCTTGGCCAGTTGTCCGCCCAGACCCGCAGCGAGCGCGGACGTGGCGGCGCGCCGGTGGTTCTGCTGAACGGGCGGCGCATCTCGGGTTTCGCCGAAATTCGCGACCTGCCGACCGAGGCGATTCTGCGGGTCGATATCCTGCCGGAAGAAGCGGCGCTGAAGTACGGGTTTTCAGCCAGCCAACGGGTCGTCAACTTCGTGCTGCGCCCCCAATTCCGGGCCACCACCGCCGAGCTCTCGGGCGGCGGGCCCACGGCGGGTGGTCGGCTGAGCGGACAGGCGGAACTCGGCTTTTTCAACATCAAGGACGACAAGCGGTTCAACATCGACCTCAAGGTCGAGACTGCCACCGCCTTGACCGAAGACGAACGCAATCTGCAGTCGCTGACCTCGGGTCGCGCCTTCGACCTGGTCGGCAACGTTTCGTCCACGACGTCTGGTGGCCAGATCGATCCAGGGCTCAGCGTCCTGGCCGGTCGGGCCGTGACGGTGGCCGGTGTCCCGGCGTCCGCCGCTACCCGCGCACCAACACTGGCCGACTTCGCCGCCACCGCCGGGACGCCCAACGTCAGCGACACCGGGCGGTTCCGGACCCTTTTGCCGGCGACCGACAAGGCCACCGCCAACGTCGTCTACAGCCGCCCGATCTTCGGCGGCATGGTCGCTACCCTCAACGCTACTCTGGAAGCGACACAGAGCGACAGCCGTCTGGGTTTGCCCGCCGTCAGCCTCATCGTGCCGACCGGCCATCCGTTTTCGCCCTTCAGCCAGCCGATCTCGGTTGACCGCTACATCCCGACCCTGGGCCCGCTGACCCAGAGCCGCGACAGCTGGAACGGCCGGCTTGGCGGCGGCCTCAACCACGATCTGGCGGGCTGGCGGCTGTCGCTGACGGGGGCCTACGAACATGAGGACAGCCGCACCCGGAGCGACGCGGGCCTGAACGCCACTGCCTTGCAGACCCTGGTCACCGCCAGGTCGCCCGCCTTCAATCCGTTTGGCCCCTTCCCGGCGGATCAGATCTCGTTCCGTGAAAACACCGCCCGGTCGAAGTCCGACAACGCCGAGCTTCAGGGCCTGGCCAGCGGCCAGCTGTTCAGCATTCCAGCGGGCGCCGTGCGGACCAGCCTGAGACTGGGTGTGACGCAGATCGCGTTCAATTCAAGGTCGGAACGTCTGGGGCTGACCCAGACCACCGATCTCTCCCGGACGGGATTCAAGGGTCAGGCCAACCTGGATGTGCCCCTGGCAAGTCGGCGTGCGGGGTTTCTGGCCGGGCTGGGTGAACTGTCGGCCAATGCCAATCTCGCGCTGGAGGATCTCTCGGATTTCGGGACTCTGGTGACGCTGGGCTATGGCCTCAACTGGCGTCCGATCAACACCTTCAGCCTGATCGCCTCGGCCAGCCATGAGGACGAGGCCCCGACAGTCCAGCAACTGGGCAACGCGACAGTGTTTACGCCGGGCGCGCGGATATTCGATTTCGCCACCGGACGCACGGTCGATGTCGTGCGCCTCAGCGGTGGCAATGCCAATCTGGCGGGGGAGCAGCGCGACACCTTCAAGCTGGGAGTCAACTACAGTCCCTTCACCAAGCGCGACCTGGTGTTCAGCGCCAACTATGTGGATCTCCGCGCCGACCGTCCGATCGTCACCTTTCCAGCCGCCACCGCCGATATCGAGGCGGCGTTCCCTGGCCGGTTCCTGCGCGACGCCGCCGGAACCCTGATCCAGGTCGACTATCGTCCGGTCAATTTCGCCAAACAGGAACGCCGCAGCCTTCGCTGGGGCTTCAACTATTCCCAGCCTGTGGGTCCGCAACCGGCGCCGCCCAGAGGCCGTCCCGGCGGACCGGGTAGACCCGGCGGTGGCCCTCCCGGCGGCATGATGAGCGGGCCGCCGTCCTTCGCCGCCGGCGGCCCGCCGCCAGGTGCATTCAGCGGCGGCGGCGGCCGTGGCGGGCCGCCGGGCGGACCGGGCGGACGTCTGCAGGCCAGCCTTTATCACACGGTGATATTCGACGACCTCTATCTGGTTCGACGCGGCGGGCCGGTGCTGGACCGGCTGAACGGTGCCGCGGCGGACGGCGCCGGCGGCGGCCAATCCCGCCATCAGGTGGAGGCGGAACTGGGGGTCTCGGCTAAAGGTCTGGGCGCACGCCTGACCGCGGACTGGAAGAGCGCCACCGACGTGCGCGGCGGGCCGGGCTCTGCGACCGGGGACCTGACCTTCTCCGATATCGGCAAGGTCAACCTGCGGTTTTTCGCCGACCTCGATCAACAGAAGCCACTGTTGGCAAAGCTCCCCTGGCTCAAGGGTTCCCGGGTTTCGCTGTCGCTGAACAACCTGTTCGATGCGCGGGTCCAGGTGCGCGACGCTACCGGAGCGACGCCTGTTGGTTACCAGCCGGCCAATCTCGACCCGGTGGGTCGGACCGTGCGGTTCAGTTTCCGAAAGCTGTTTCTTTAGGGCGTCCGGAGTCTATTTCGCGACCGCTCCGCCGCGCTCAAAGGTCCCCGCGGGGCCCGGGAATACGACCGGGCTCTCAAAACCGTCCGGGCTGATGGCGCTGACGCCGAAGAACCAGTCGTCGATGTTGATCCCGGTCAGCTTCAACTCGCGGCCCGCCGCCACCCGGCTGAACTTCCAGGTCGGATCGGTGGTGCCGCGCCACCAGACGCGCCAGGCCGCCGCGTCCGATGCCGGGGTCCAACTCACGGTCGTGTCGGCGCTGACGGCTCCGGCGGTGTCCACCGCTACTGGCGGTCGTGGTGCGCGGGCCAGCGCGGCCATGGTCACGACGTTCAGCCGCGTCACCTGCGCCAGATAGGTGAAATCCACGCCGTCGAGGATGTCGCCGTAACGCACGCCATTCTCGGTGCGCAGGTCCTGATGCTGGCGATTGTAATTCTCGACCGCCTCGGTCACGCGCACGGCTGGAAAGCCGGCCTTGAGCATCTCCACCTGATCGCCGCCACGCTTGAAGCGGTCGGTGCGGTAGACCATCACCACGTCGAGATTGGTCAGATATTCGTCGGCTATCCGGTCCATGAACCGCGCCAGATTGCGCGAGGGGCTGTCGACCTCACCGCCGTTGTAGCGCCGGGTGTTGGCCTGATCCGGCGTCTCGGTGCTGCGCGTGCCCTCGGAGAAAACCCGCACATGGGTGTTGTCGCGTGCGCCGCCGATGCCTTCGGCATTGCCGATAATGTCGTTGTTGAGATTGGCCTCCACGAACCAGCCCTTGGCGAGCGCATGGTCGGCCAACACCTTGCCGCCCAGCAGGCCCTGTTCCTCGCCGGCCAGCGCGGCGAACACCATCGTGGCCGGGAAGCTTTGCTTGCACAGCACGCGCGCCGCCTCGATTACCGCCACCGTGCCCGAGCCATCGTCGTTGGCCCCCGGAGCGTCGGACGTGAAGTTCTTCGGGTCGGTGACGCGGCTGTCGTAGTGGCCCGAAATGATAATCACCCGGCCTGGATCGGTGGTGCCCGGCAGGATGGCCAGCACGTCCACAACCTCGGTCGGACCAGCCAGGCGCTCGGCAGTCATGATCTGGGACGGTGTCTCGATCTGAAGGCGACCGCCGCATTCCTTCGATGTTGAACTGAACTCCGAAGCGATCCATCGACGGGCCGCGCCGATGCCGCGCTTGTCCGACCTGGTCTCGGAGCCGGTATGTCGGGTTCCAAAGCTGACAAGCGTTTCAAGGGCCGCCTTTTGTCGCGATGGCGACACCGAGGCCGCGATATTCTTCAATATCGAATGATTTGCGCCGAGCGACTGCGCAAGCGCCGGTGTGGCTATCAGGGTAGCGAGGGCAAGCATGGATATCCGCATGACGCAGACCTTGCCCTGTGACCCCAATCGTCGCAATAGAAGCCTGTGAAGGCGGTCCCCCGGAGACGGGGGCCAAGAGGGAACCGGGGTGAAATTCCCCGGCTGTGCCCGCAACTGTAAGCGGCGAGGGCTGCGTCCATTCCCCGGCAACGGGGCGTCACTGGGTCTCAATCAGGGGACCCGGGAAGGCGAGGGCGCTGTCCGTTGACCCGCAAGCCAGGAGACCTGCCGTCTTCTTCCGTCGCTCGTCCGCGGCCCGGGATCAGGCCAAGGACCGGCAGAGCCATGTGCGCTCTGACGCCGCGACTCCGAAGCTGGAGTCCCCAATACCATGAGAACCCTGTTGCTGACCACCGCGGCGTTTGCGGCGCTCTCGACCTGTGCCGTCGCCGAAACCACGGTTGACGAAGTGATCATCACGGCGACCCGCCTGCCCACGGTGCCGCAGGTGGTCACCGGTGCCCGGGTGATCGACCGCGCCGAGATCGAAGCCCGGAATGTCGCCTTCGCCGCCGACCTGTTGTCGACCGTTCCGGGCGTCGGCGTTGCACGCACCGGCGCCTTTGGCGGCGTCACAGCGATACGTCTTCGCGGTGCCAGTGCGGACAAGACCCTGGTGCTGATCGACGGCGTGCCGGTCGACGACCCCTCGGATCCGAACGGCGCGTTTGACGCCTCGTCACTGCAGACCGGCGATCTGGAGCGGGTGGAAATCCTGGCCGGACCGCAGAGTTCGCTTTGGGGGTCCGAAGCCATCGGCGGAGTTGTGGCCTTCACCACCCGCGAACTGGACGGGGTGCGTGCGAATCTGGAGGGAGGCTCGTTCAGCACGGTTCGCGGGTTTGCCGGGGTCGGCACGTCGACAGACCGGTATGCCGTGAACGCCAGCCTGACTGGATTCCGGACCGACGGCATCTCCAAGGCCGATACCGGCACGGAGGACGACGGCTTCGCCACCTTTACGGCCAACCTGGGTGGACGGATGACCCTGTCCGACACCTCCCGGGTCGACGCCCGTGTGCGCTACACCCAAAGCTCGGCGGCGATTGATGGTTTCGCTGCGCCAACCTTCCTGCTGGGTGACACCTTGAACCGGGCCAAAAGCCGAGCCTGGCAGGCCTCGACGCGCGCCACGGTCGAGGCCCTGGGCCTCACGCACCAGGTCAGCGTCAGCGCCTACGACCTGCATCGGCAGAACATCTCATCCTTCCCTTCGACGTTTGACGCAGACCGACAGGTGTTTCGCTGGACGGCGACCAAGGGGGAAACCGTTGTCCTCGGGGCCGAGCATCAACAGAGCGCCGCCCATCTGTCTTCCGGCAAGAGCCGCGACCTGTCCAATACGGCCGCATTTGCGGTTGGACGCCTGACGCTGGACCGCCTGACGGTCACGGCCAGCGCACGATATGATGACCCGGAGGCCTACAAGGCCAAGGCTACCGGTCGCCTCGCCGCCGCCGTCGACCTCGGTTACGGCTTTACCGCCGTGGCCTCTGCCGGCACCGGCTTCAAGACGCCGACGATCAGCCAGGTGGTTTGCGACTTCTGTTTCGCCCCGGCCGTGCCGCTGCGGCCAGAACGTGCAGAGGGCTATGACCTGCGTCTCGGCTGGGGTGATGATCGCCTATCGGCGGCGGTCACCGCCTGGCGCCTGCTGGTACGCAACCAGATCGCCTATGTGGCCTCGCGCTACATCAACATCGCCAAGACCAGTTCGTCGGGTGTCGAAGCCGAACTGGACGCCCGGATCAGCCAGACCCTGCGCGTGAAACTGGGCTACGCCTGGCTGGACGCCATCGACCGTTCGACCAACCGCAGCCTGCTGCGCGTGCCGGATCATTCGGCCTCGGCGGCCCTGTTCTGGAACGAGGGGCCGTTGTCGATGGCGGTCACCGCACGTGGCGAAACCAGCCAATCCGATACGGCCCGGAACGGCTTCAGCCGCACCGTGCGCAAGGGCTTCGTGACGGCGGATGTTTCCGGCGCCTACGCCGTAAGCGATCAACTGACCCTGACGGCCCGCATCGAGAATCTGACCGACAAACGCTACTCCGAAGTGTTCGGATACGGCGAGCCGGGCCGCGCCGCATACGTCGGGGTTAGCTTCAGGAACTAGCGCCTCTGAGCTGGAGCCTTTCCGGATCAGATGGCATCATCTGATCCGGACAAAATGCCCGCGCTTCATATGTCTGGAGCGCGTCGGGCGCTTCAACCGACATCCCCTTGAAGCTGTCGCGCGCCAGCCTTCAACGGCCATTCCCAACCGCGTTGTGAATGAATTCGACTTCCAAGGGTCGGGCGGCGGATACTCCCGGTGATTCGGAACAAAAACCATGCGGCGACTCACCCTCAGTCTCCTTCTCGCGACGTACCTCTGCCTGTCGCTGATCGTGGCGCTCACCCTGTGGCGCAACGGGACGGGTTGGGGGGTATCGATCTCGGCCTTGATGGGCGGTCTGGGCCTGTGCCTGGCGTCCCACGGCATGATCATGCGTTTTCTGGAGGTGCGTGACCTTCGCGGTGAGGTCGAGGCGGTTCGCGACGCCCACAAAATCCTGCTGGATCAGGTTGAGAAGATCGACGGACGCATGGGCATCGTGGCGCGCGCTATCGACGCCGATCTCACCCGCAACGCAGAACTGACCGGCGAAGTTCATATGCTGGAAGACCTCGTCCACAAGATGAGCCGCCGGTTTGACGAGCGCGCCATCGGCCCGCAGGCCACGGTCCGTCACGCGCCGGATCCCGGTCCCGTCATGGGGATGATGGAGATTGTCCGTGAGGCGCTGGCCGAAAACCGGGTGGATCTGTACCTGCAGCCGGTTGTGTCGCTGCCGCAGCGCCGGACCATGTTCTACGAGAGCTTCACGCGGCTACGCGATCCGACCGGCCAGATCATCATGCCTGCGGAATATCTCGCTGTGGCCGAGCCGGGGGGCATGGTCACCGCCATCGACAATCTGTTGCTGTTTCGCTGTGTGCAGATTGTCCGTCGGCTGGCGGCCAAGGAGCGTCAGGTCGGCATCTTCTGCAATGTCTCCATCGCCAGCCTGGGCGATGATGAGTTCTTCCCTCAGTTCCTCGAACTGATGCGCGCCAATCGCGATCTGGCCCCGGCGCTGATTTTCGAGTTCGGCCAAGCCGCCTTTGACGGCCGTACCTCGGTGCAGGCGCGCAACATGGGCAAGCTGGCGGAGATCGGTTTCCGCTTTAGCCTGGACAAGGTTTCCGACCTCGATCTCGATCTGCAGGATTTGTCCCGTTCCGATGTAAAGTTTGTGCGCGTGGGGGCCCAGAACCTGCTCGACGAGCTGACCGAAATCGATGATCGCCTGGTCCTGCGCTCGATGCCCGATCTGGCCGCCGAGGATTTTGCCCTGTTGATGCGCCGCTACGGCGTCGAACTGATCGCCGAAAAGGTCGAGAACGAGCGTCAGGTGGTGGATATCCTCGACCTCGACATCCAGCTGGGCCAAGGCCATCTGTTTGGCGAACCCCGCGCCATCAAGGACGCCGTTCTGGCCGAAACCACGCCGGACCCGGTCCCCGACCGCGTGGTCCAGATGCCGAAGCGCCGGGCGGCCAGCGGAAAATCCGCCAAGACCCGATCGACCGCCGAAGGTTAGGGCGCAGGCCGCTTCGCGCGGCGCGATGCCTGTGATATCGGCGCGCCCCATGAGCTCTCCTGCATCGCATCCTGTCCCAATCAAGGGGCTCTCCGAACTCGCCCCCCGCTATGACGTGCTGCTGTGCGACGTCTGGGGCGTGATCCACAATGGACGCGAAAGTTTCCCGGCGGCCTGTGCTGCGCTCACGCAGTTCCGGGCCGAGATCGGGCCGGTGATGCTGATCTCTAACGCGCCCCGGCCAAATCCGCCGATCATCGAACAGCTGGATTCCCTGGGAGTCCCGCGGGCGGCCTGGACACAGCTGATCACCTCTGGAGACGCGACCCGAGCCTTGCTGACCAGCCGCGCACCGGGACCTGTCTGGGCCATTGGTCCGGAGCGCGATGCAGTCCTCTATGACGGCCTGGGCTTGACGTTCAGCACGCCGGACGCCGCCACCTTCATCAGCGTCACCGGGCCGTACGATGACGAGAATGACGAGCCGGGCGACTACCGCGAGCGGTTCGTGGCCTGCGTTGCGCGTGGCCTGCCGTTGATCTGCGCCAATCCGGACATCGTGGTCCAGCGGGGCGACCAGCTGATCTACTGCGCCGGGGCCCTGGCGCAACTCTATGAAAGCCTGGGCGGCCAGGTGATCATGGCCGGTAAACCCTATGCGCCGATCTATGAGATGGCGCTGAGTGCCGCTGCGGTGCAACTTGGTCGCGCGCCGGACCCGGCCCGTGTGCTCTGCGTCGGCGACGGTCTGCCCACCGACATCCGGGGCGCCAATGCGCGCGGCCTGGACGTGCTGTTCGTGGCCAACGGTATCCATGGTGGCGAGACCGTGGGACCGGGCGGCCTGATCATGCCGGTGGTGCGCGATCTTTTGCACCAGGATGGGCTTCACGCCGCCTGGGCCATAGCCGATATGGTGTGGTGAGTGACATAAGTTCAAATCGGCAGGGGATGGCGCGGTGCAGGGTTTCTATTTCGATGAGTTGACGCTCGGCCAGGCGGTCGAAACCAGCCGGGTCGTCGGCGCCGCCGACATTGAGGCGTTTGCCGAGGTTTCCGGCGACAACAATCCGGTGCACCTGGATGCGGCCTATGCGGCGACCACCACCTTCGGCGAGCGGATCGCCCACGGCATGCTGTCGGCGGCCTATATCTCTGCGATCCTGGGAACCCGCCTGCCTGGCCCCGGGGCCATCTACCTGTCGCAGTCCCTGCGCTTTCGCCGCCCGGTGAAGATCGGTGATGTTGTGGTGGCGCGCTGCACCGTCAGCGCGCTGGACGAGGCCAAGGGTCGGGTGACGCTGGAAACGGTCTGTGAGGTCGGCGGGAAAACCGTGATGGACGGCGAGGCCGTGGTGATCGCCCCCAGACGGACCGCATGAAGCGAATAAGGGTCATTCGCGGCTGGAACGACCTGCAGGCGGTTGACCGCGGCGCCTCTGTCGCCATGGGCAGTTTTGACGGGGTGCATCTGGGCCACCAGCAGGTGATTGAACTGGCCGCCGACGCCGCCCGCGATCTGGGCGCGCCGCTGGGGGTGATTACCTTTGATCCGCATCCCCGGGTGTTCTTCAGGCCGAACGAGCCCGCCTTCCACCTGATGCAGCCGGACCAACAGGCCCGCGCACTTGAGAAGCTGGGCGTCGACATGCTCTACGTCCTGCAGCTGGACGCCGAACTTGCCGGGATGAGCGACCGCGAGTTCGCCGCCCTGGTGCTGCACGACGGCATCGGCGCGCGCCACGTCTCGGTCGGCTTCGACAATTCCTTCGGCAAGGGCCGCACTGGTACACCAGACACCATGCGGACTTATGGCCGCGAGATGGGTTTCGGGGTCTCCGTGGCCGCGCCATTCGGTGATGAGACCGGCGACAAGTTCTCCTCAACCGCTGTGCGTGACGCCCTGCGTGACGGCAAGCCTGAGGTTGCCGCCGAGATCCTGGGCCGCCCGTTTGCCATCGAGGGACCCGTGCAGCGCGGCCGCCAACTGGGCCGCAAGCTGGGCTTTCCTACCGCCAATGTGGCCCTGTCTGACTATGTGACACCTCGCTTCGGCGTCTATGCCACCCGCACCCGGCTGTCGGATGGACGCGAGCTGGCCGGGGTCGCCAATATCGGTATCAACCCGACGGTTCATGGAATCACGGCACCGCTGCTCGAAGTCTGGTTGTTCGACTTCGACGAGGACATCTACGACCGCATCATCGAAACCGACCTGATCGCCTTCCTGCGCCCCGAGGAAAAGTTCGACAGCCTGGAGATCATGACCGAGCAGGTCATGGCGGACGCGAAGCAGGCGCGGGCGCTGTTGGGGGCGCTGCCGACACAAGGCCGGGGATGACGCCCGCGCCTGGCTCTGATACAGCCACGCCCATGAATTTGGTTCGGACAGACTTGCGAATTATCCGCCCGGCGTGACGCCGTCGGACATTGTTCCAGCGCGCGCCGGGTTCCTTTGAAACCCGTCATCCCCGGTCAACGAAGCAGCGCAAGCTGCGGAGGCCGAACCGGGGACCCACCGGACCAGCCTGGATACCATCATGGCCGACGACGCCACCTCGACCGCACGCGATTATCGCGAGACCGTCTTTCTCCCCGACACACCCTTTCCCATGCGCGCAGGTTTGCCGCAGAAGGAGCCGCAGATCCTGGCCAAGTGGGCGGAGATGGATCTGTACAACGCCATGCGGGCCGAACGGCAGCGGGCGGGTGCGCCGCTGTTCGTGCTGCACGACGGACCGCCCTATGCCAACGGAGCCATCCACATCGGCCATGCGTTGCAGAAGACGCTGAAGGACTTCGTGGTGCGGTCGAGGTTTCTGCTGGGCTACGACGTTGACTACGTCCCCGGCTGGGACTGCCACGGCCTGCCCATCGAATGGCAGATCGAGAAGGAGCTGAAGGAGAAGGGTCGCCGCAAGGACGAGGTCTCCCAGGCCGAGTTCCGCACCCGCTGCCGCGAATACGCCAGCCACTGGATCGACGTTCAGATGGCCGGCTTCAAGCGCCTGGGCGTGATCGGCGACTGGGAGAACCGCTACGCCACCATGGACTATTCGAGCGAGGCCACCATCGTGGCCGAGTTCCACAAGTTCGTGGCCTCCGGCCAGCTCTATCGCGGCTCGAAACCCGTGATGTGGAGCCCGGTGGAGCGCACCGCCCTGGCCGAGGCCGAGGTCGAATACCACGACCACAACAGCCCCACGGTCTGGGTGAAATTCCCGGTTCTGGAGGGATCGGACGCGGCACAGGGCGCCTCGGTCGTGATCTGGACCACCACGCCCTGGACCATCCCAGCCAACCGGGCGATCAGCTACAACGAGACCGTCGACTATGCCGTTTATCAGGTCGAGGCGATGGTGCCGGACCTGGCCTTCGAGCCCTGGGCCAAACCGGGCGACCGGTTGATCGTGGCCGAGAAGCTGTCGGCAGATGTGTTCAAGGCCGCCATGATCGCCGGCGCGCGGAAGATCGAAGCCGTCGATTGCCAGGGCATGGTCTGCGCCCACCCGCTGGCCAATCTGGATGCCCACTATGGCTTCAGCGTGCCGTTGCTGAGCGGCGATCACGTCACCGACGATGCCGGCACCGGCTTTGTCCACACCGCCCCCGGTCATGGGGCCGACGACTATGTGGTGTGGATGGCGCACGGCCATCGCGAGATCCCCGAGTCGGTCGACGAAGACGGGGCCTACTATCCCCACGTGGCCCTGTTTGCGGGCCTGAAGGTGCTGGAGACCGAGGGCAAGAAGTCCGGCAAGTTTGGCCCGGCCAACCCGGCCGTCATGGACAAACTGATCGAGGCGGGAAACCTGCTGGCGCGCGGACGGCTGGAACACAGCTATCCGCACTCGTGGCGTTCCGGCGCGCCAGTGATCTTCCGCAACACGCCGCAGTGGTTCATCCGCATGGATGAGCCGCTGGAGGACAAGGCGCACAACGGTCGCAGTCTGCGCGAGACCGCGCTGGAGGCCATCGAGGCGACCAAATTCTATCCCGCCGGGGGCCGCAATCGCATCCGCGCCATGGTCGAGAGCCGCCCCGACTGGCTGATCAGCCGCCAGCGCGCCTGGGGTGCCCCGCTGGCGATGTTCGTCGACAAGGAGACGAACCAGCCGTTGCACGATGAGGCCGTCAACCGCCGCATCGTCGATCTGATCGCCAAGGAAGGTGCCGACGCCTGGTTCAATCGGCCCGACGCCGATTTCCTGGGCCAGCATGATCCGCAGCGCTTCGAGAAGGTCGAGGACATCCTCGATGTCTGGTTTGATTCAGGTTCCACCCACGCCTTTACGCTGGAAAATCGCGCGCATACCAAATGGCCGGCCGATCTCTACCTTGAAGGCTCGGACCAGCATCGCGGCTGGTTCCAGTCGTCGCTGCTGGAGAGCTCCGGCACCCGCGGCCGCGCGCCCTATGACGCCATCCTGACCCACGGTTTCACCATGGATGAGGCCGGCGAGAAGATGTCCAAGTCCAAGGGCAACACCGTCGATCCCGAGGTGGTGATCCGCGAGAGCGGGGCCGAAATCATCCGCCTTTGGGCCGCCATGATCGACTATGCCGACGATAGCCGCATCGGCAAGACCGTGCTGCAGACCACGTCAGACGCCTATCGCAAGCTGCGCAACACGGTGCGCTACATGCTGGGTGCGCTGGCCGACTATTCGCCGGATGAGGCCGTCGAACTGGACCAGATGCCGCCGCTGGAGCGCTTCATTCTGCACCGGCTCTACGAACTGGATGTGCAGGTTCGAGCGGCCTACGACGGCTACATCTTCCAGGACGTGATCCGGCCGATCACCGAGTTCTGCCAGAACGAACTCTCGGCGTTGTTCTTCGATATTCGCAGGGACTGCCTTTACTGCGACCAGCCGGGCGACGTGAAACGCCGCGCCGCGCGAACGGTCATGGATGCAGTGTTCGAGCGCCTGACCGCCTGGCTGGCCCCGCTGATCCCCTTCACCATGGAAGAGGCCTGGGCCACCCGCTATCCGGACGCTCACGCCAACGCCATGCGGGTGATCCCGACCACGCCTGCGGACTGGCGCAATGACGACGAGGCCGTGCGCTGGGCCCGGGTCCAGCAGGTGACCTCAGTTGTCACCGGCGCGCTGGAAGTCGAACGGCGCGAAAAGCGCATGGGCGCGGCGCTGGAGGCCGCGCCAAAGGTCTATGTTTCAGATTCCGCCCTGTTGGCCGCCTTTGAAGGCCTGGATGCCGCCGAGGTGTTCCGCACCAGCCAGGCGACCCTGATGGTCGGCGCTGGACCGGCTGACGCGTTCCGTCTGTCCGATGTGGCTGGTGTCGCCGTTGAGCCGTTGAAAGCGCAGGGCACAAAGTGCGCCCGCTCATGGCGGATCTTGCCGGAAGTGGGCACCGACCCTCGCTACCCCGACCTGTCGCTGCGCGATGCGGCGGCGGTGGCGGCCTGGGACGCGGCGCGCGCATGATGGCTGTGTCCCGGATCGGCTGGACGGCCTACCTGATCGCGATTGGCGTTCTGGTACTCGATCAGGCCAGCAAATACTGGATCATGGAGATCCTGCGCCTGCCGGAATATGCGACGCAGGAGGTCTTGTGGCCGTTGCAGTTGACCCGCATCTGGAACCGGGGCGTCAGCTTCGGACTGTTTCAGGCCGGTCACGACATCATCCGCTGGGGCATGGTGGCGTTCAACCTCGGCGTCGCCTTGGTACTGATCAACTGGGTGCGGAAGGGCCAGCTGCGGGTTCTGGCGGCAGTGGGTTACGGCATGCTGATCGGCGGGGCGATCGGCAACGCCATTGATCGCGCGATCTTCGGCGCGGTGATCGATTTCCTGGATGTCCAGCGGCTGGGGTTCTTCCCGTGGATATTCAACGTCGCCGACGCCGGCATCACCCTGGGGGTGATCTTGTTTCTGCTCGATACGCTTCGGGGCGAGCCGAAAACCTGATCCGTTGGCCTTGGGCGCCGATTGCGCTATCTGACTACCCCGCGCCGTTTTCCCGCCACAGGAACCCGGCAAGATAGAAAACGATCCCGCCTTGTCGAGGCGTCTGGGAGTTGCTGGATTCATGAGCCTGAACCGTACGATTGTTGTGGCCGCTCTGGTCGCGACCGCAGGCCTCGCCGGCTGTACCTCGACCCAGAAGGCGCTTGGCATGTCCAAGGTGACGCCGGACGAATTCCGGATCGTTACCAAGGCCCCGCTGGTAGTGCCGCCTGACTATGCCCTGCGTCCGCCGGCGCCCGGTGAGCCGCGTCCTCAAGAACTTCAACCCGAAAGCGTCGCGCGCAATGCCCTGTTGGGCCAACGCGAGGCCGAACAACGCTCGGACGGCGAAAAGATGCTGGTCGCCAAGGCTGGCGCCGAAAAGGCCGACCCGCTGGTCCGCTACGTCGTCGACGACGAATTCGGTGACATCGCGCACAAGGACAAGAGCTTCGCCGACACCGTGATGTTCTGGAAAAAAGACGCCGCGCCGACCGCGGCTGCGACCAACGGCCTCGACGGCTCCAGCACCCCGGTCGACGCTGCCGCCGAAAAAGACCGCGTGGCCAAGCTGACGGGCAACAAATCGGTGGTCATCCAGCGCGAAGGCAAGTCCAGGATCAAGCTGCCGGGTCTGTAGGCGGCGCGCATTTCCTCCCCATGAAGGGGAGGGAGGCGTTGTTTCTCTACTCCTCGCCGGGCGTTTTCACCGTAAAGCCCTGCGCGCGCAGGCGTTCGAGGACGCCGTTCTGAGCCAGCAGCGGCCTGAGCGACACCAGCACGATGGCGTGGCCGGGTGTTTTCAACGCCCCGGCGATGGCCGATGCCGTGTCGGCCTTGGTACGCTCGTCATACGTCCGACCGCCGCTGATCACCGCCAGGCAGCGCTCATAGGTGCGTTCGTTGTCCAGCGCCGCACGCACATCGCCCACCGCCCAGGCGCGCGCCGCGGCAAGGGTCACGCCGGGCCCGGCCTCAGCCTGGGCCAGCACCTCGTCGAAACAGATCCGGCCCACCGAGGCCGGGGTGCGCAGGATGCCGCCCAACTGGGGGCCCAGGTCGTAGCTCTTCTCGACCACCTTCACCCGTTTCTGCTGGGCCAGATACCGCACCAGCTTGGCCGGGTCGCTGTTGGTCAGGCTGGACTTGTCCCGATAGTCGATGGCCAGCTGGACTCCGGCGGCCAAAGGATTGGACGTGGGATAGTGCTTGGCGTCCTGGCCCAGGCGTGTGCGCACAGCGACGAAGCGCGCGCGGGTCGCGGCATCCAGCTTGTTCTCGAAGGGGCCGCCGGACCTGATCCGAAGCAGGTTGATCGCAGTGCCGATGGATCCACTGACCTTGGCCCGCACATTCACGAACGGCAGCACCACCACGTTGGCGCCCTGCAGCCGGCGCTCGAAGATCGCCCGATCCCACTGCATGCGCTTGGGGGCGATCGAGGGCACCCCAAGCACATAGACGGTGGTGTCGGCATCAGTGACCCGCCACCAGGCCGGACCCGGCAGGCGACCCATCACCACCAGTTCTTCTACAAGGGTCGCGTCGAGATCGACATCTGCGGCTACCGGCGCCTGAGCCGATGCCGGCGCGGCGCACAGACCCGCGATCAGGGCCAAAACAGCAAAACGATTCACGACAGACATGGGGCTCCCTGGAATCGTACTATGTCCTGAAGCCACATCATCATGCCAATCCATCGCCTCCCGATCGAATTGATCAATCGCATCGCCGCTGGCGAGGTGGTGGAGCGACCTGCCAGCGCGGTCAAGGAGCTGGTTGAAAATGCCCTCGACGCTGGCGCCCTCGACGTTCAGGTCCAGGCCGACGGCGGCGGGCTGACCCGCATTCTGGTGGCCGATGATGGCAATGGCCTGGCGCCGGATCAACTGTCACTCGCCGTGGAACGGCACGCGACGTCCAAGCTGACGCCGGACGAGCATGGCGATTATGATCTGCTGCGGATTGCGACGATGGGGTTCCGGGGCGAGGCCCTGCCGTCCATCGGCTCGGTCTCGCGCCTGTCGATCACCAGCCGCGCGCGGGGAAACGCTGAGGCCCATGCGATTTTCATCGAGGGCGGCGCGGTCGGTCCGGTGACACCGGCAGGTTTCCCGGGTCCGCACGGGGCCCGCGTCGAGGTGCGGGACCTGTTCTATGCCACGCCGGCGCGCCTGAAGTTCATGAAGTCCGAGCGCACCGAGGCGACCGCCATCGCCGAGGAACTGAAACGCCAGGCCATGGCGCACGAAGCGGTGAGCTTCTCGCTGGACATCGACGGGCGGCGCACCTTGCGGCTGCCGGCCGAGACGCCGGGCGTGGACGGGTGCCTCGCGCGGCTGTCGGCGATCATGGGCCGCGACTTTTCCGACAACGCCCTGGCCCTGGATCACGAGCGCGAGGGCGTGCGGCTGACGGGTTTTGCCGGCCTGCCCACCTACAACCGCGGCAATGCGGCCCATCAGTACCTGTTCGTCAACGGCCGCCCGGTGCGCGACCGACTGCTGCAGGGCGCCCTGCGCGGGGCGTATGCCGACTTCCTGGCGCGCGATCGCCATCCGCTGGCGGCGCTGTATGTGGATCTGGACGCCGGGCTGGTGGACGTCAATGTCCACCCCGCCAAGGCCGAGGTGCGGTTCCGCGATCCCGGGCTGGTGCGCGGCCTGATCGTCAGCGGCCTGCGCCACTCGCTGGCGGC
>JANNFM010000018.1:0-3470 GCA_031379795.1 Alphaproteobacteria bacterium | reverse complement strand
GGCGGCGTCAGCGAACCGATGAAGGTTGGGTCTAGGCGATCACAGCCTTGCGGCGGCGGATCATGGAGCCGGCCGCGCCGAAGCCGATGATCATCATCGCCCAGGTCGCGGGCTCGGGGGTGGCGGAACCGGTGAAGGCATAGTTTGTAAAAGTGCTGCCAACGGCATTGTCTGCCACATAGGCCGAAGTTGCGGCCTCTGGCGTACCAAAGGGGTAGCCGCTGGTCGGACCGTAGAACTGGCCCAGATACTTGTTCACATAGTTTTGCGCCAGAATGCTTCCGCCGTTACCTTGATTTCCGAGATAACCGATAACGGAATACCAAGCCTTGAAGTTGACCTAATTCGCCTGATTGCTGACTGTCGAGATCGAATAGTCAGAAGCATTGCCGCCGAACAGAAGGGCCGCAGCTTCTTGCCCCGTATAGGCCAGGGGACCATCCGGCGGCGAGCCGAACCAAGTTGGCCCTTGGTCAACCTGCCAGGCCCCGACGAACGTCAGGGCGGCGTTGGCGGCTCCAGCAGTCAGCGTCGTGGCGGCCATCAAGACGCCAGCCAGAATGTTTAGCTTTTTCATTTCGAAACTCCCCAAAAAATACTCGGTGACAGCCTGCAGCTTAGTTAGCGCCGCACCTCATGATTCATTTGATACCTCATGCACCCTGCTGGAAAGTCGTTTCCCCTATGAGGCGAGTAGCCAGCCTCCAACTCGCCTAAACGTCCACCTCGGCGTCCAGCGCATTGGCCTGGATGAACTCGCGCCGGGGCTCTACCAGCTCGCCCATCAGACGGCTGAACATGTCGTCGGCTTCGTCGGCGTGGTTGACGCGCACCTGCAGCAGGGTGCGGGCCTCAACGTCCAGGGTGGTTTCCCAGAGCTGGTCGGCGTTCATTTCGCCCAGGCCCTTGTAGCGCTGGATCGACAGGCCGCGACGACCGTTGTCCATCACCGCGTTCACCAGATCGATGGGGCCGCGCACCTTGGTGGCGCGGTCGCGCCGCGTGAAGGTGGCGGCACCGGAGAACACCTGGGCCAGGTCCTTTGACCGCTCGGCCAGGCGGCGCGCGTCGGCGGCGTGCAGCAACAGTTCGTCCAGCACGACGCGCTCGGTAACGCCGCGCTTGATTCGGGTGAAGGCGTAGCCGCCGCCGAGGGCCGGTTCGCCGCTCCAGGGGCCGTCGCCTTCCTCGGCATAGAGGTCAAAGCGCGTGGCGGCGGCGGCAGGATCACCGCCCTCGGCCAGCAGTCCCGCCATGGCCGCCTGTTCGATGGCAAAGGCCGGTGCGCGCGCCGCCAGCCGCTCCACATTGGCCTTGGCACCGCGCGCGGTCTGGACCAGGGCCAGCAGGTCGGCGCCGGTCAGGCGCTCGCCCGACGGCAGATCCAGGGTCGCCCCATCCACGCCCTCGTCGATCAGGTAGATTTCCAGTTCGGGGTCGTCCTTGAGGTAGCGGACCGACTTGCCCTTCGACGCCTTATAGAGCGGCGGCTGGGCGATGTAGAGGTACCCGCGCTCGATGATCTCCGGCATCTGCCGATAGAAGAAGGTCAAGAGCAGGGTGCGGATGTGCGCACCGTCCACGTCGGCGTCGGTCATGATGACGATCTTGTGGTAGCGCAGCTTGTCGATGTTGAACTCGTCGCGGCCGATGCCGGCACCCAGCGCCATGATCAGGGTGCCGATCTGGTCCGAGCCCAGCATGCGATCGAAGCGGGCACGCTCGACGTTGAGGATCTTGCCCCGGAGCGGCAGGATCGCCTGGTTGTCGCGGTTGCGGGCCTGTTTGGCCGAGCCGCCGGCGCTGTCACCCTCGACCAGGAAGATTTCCGACTTGGCCGGATCCTTCTCAGCGCAGTCGGCCAGCTTGCCGGGCAGGGACGAGATATCCAGCGCGGACTTGCGCCGGGTCAGTTCGCGGGCCTTGCGGGCGGCCTCGCGGGCGGCGGCGGCCTCGGCGATCTTCTGGACGATCATTTTCGCTTCGACCGGGTGTTCCTCGAACCAGGCGGCGAGGCCTTCGCCCACCAGACCTTCAACGGCCGGGCGGACCTCGGAGGAGACCAGCTTGTCCTTGGTCTGGGAGGAAAACTTGGGGTCTGGCACCTTGACCGACAGCACGCAGGTCAGGCCCTCGCGGGCGTCCTCGCCGCCGACGGAGACCTTCTCACGCTTGGCCGTGCCGGAGCTCTCGGCATAGTTGGTGATGATCCGGGTCAGGGCCGAACGGAATGCCGCCAGGTGGGTGCCGCCATCGCGCTGGGGGATGTTGTTGGTGAAGCACAGGACGTTCTCGTGGTAGCCGTCGTTCCACCAGAGCGACAGGTCCAGCTCGACGTTCTCACGCTGGCCGCGCACCACGATCGGCGTCTTCATGATCGAGGTCTTGGCCTTGTCGAGGTGACGCACGAAGGCTTCGATGCCCCCTTCGTAGTGCATGACCTCTTCGGTGGGCTCAGGGCCGCGCAGGTCCTTCAGCCAGATGGTCACGCCAGAGTTCAGGAACGCCAGCTCGCGCAGGCGGTGCTCCAGGGTCTTCAAGTCGAAATCGATGAAGGCGAAAGTTTCCAGCGACGGCAGGAAGGTGACCTCGGTGCCGGACAGGAACTCGCCGTTTTCGCGCAGCGGCGCATCGCCGGTTTCCTTGAGCGGGGCGACGGAATCGCCGTGTCGGAACGACATCTCGTAAGACTTGCCGCCGCGATAGATCTTCAGCGCCAGCCGTTCCGACAAGGCATTGACCACCGAGACGCCCACGCCGTGCAGGCCGCCCGAGACCTTGTAGGAATTCTGGTCGAATTTCCCGCCGGCATGCAGCTGGGTCATGATCACCTCGGCCGCCGAGATGCCCTCGCCCTCGTGGATATCCACCGGAATGCCGCGCCCGTCGTCGGTGACGGTGACCGAGCCGTCGGCGTTCAGGATCACCTCGACCCGCGTGGCCCATCCGGCCAGGGTCTCGTCGATGGCGTTGTCGACCACCTCATAGACCATGTGGTGCAGGCCCGAGCCGTCATCCGTGTCGCCGATGTACATGCCGGGGCGCTTGCGCACAGCGTCCAGGCCCTTGAGAACCTTGATGGATTCCGCGCCGTACTCGGCCTGGCCGTTGTTCTCGGGGGTGTTGTCGGGAACCTGGGTTTCGTCGGTCATGATGCGTCCAGCTGAGGCGCCTCGCGTCAGGGTGGGCAGAACCACCTGAGGCGCCCTATGGTGGCGTCGCGCGCTGGGCGCGGAGCCTGAGATTCGTGAGGCTTCTATACAGGGTTCGGGGCTGATTCTGCACGCTTTTCGGCGGGCGAGACGTCTTACCTCCCCCACGAAGTGGCGGGCTATCGGATTCACACATCGCCGAAACGTCAAATATATCAACAGATTGAGTGTGCGCCCTTCTCCCCTTGTGGGAGAAGGTGGCCTGCGCAGCAGGTCGGATGAGGGGTCGATTCCCCTCACAGAATAACACCCTGTTTT
>JANNFM010000613.1:0-6226 GCA_031379795.1 Alphaproteobacteria bacterium | reverse complement strand
GAAGAATCGCCGCGCGACCCCTCATCCGAGCCGCTCGCGCGGCCCACCTTCTCCCACAAGGGGCGAAGGGAAATTGCGCCATCAAACGACGATGTGTGAATGCCATAGCCCCCGTTTCACGGGTGAGGAGCGTAATGTGCGCAGTTCCTCACCCGCTTGCGGGGGAGGTGGCGGCGAAGCCGACGGAGGGGGCGCTGGGCTAACGAAAGCCTTCCACTCTCTGCGCCACCACCGGCGGCACCCACCCCGGCTCCAGCGCCTTCAGCGGATGCGACGCCGTCACCATGCCCATGAACGGCGGCCAGAAATCATAGCCCAGTAATTTCTGCACCCGCGGCGACATGGCGGCGACCTGCTCGCGCGGGATGGCCAGGAAGAAGTTCTCCTGCGGCCGGGCCCAGGGTTCGCAATACTGGTTGGTGAAGGCCAGCCGGGGCTTGTCGGTGCGATTGCCGCCGCCGCGATGGATCAGGGTTCCGGCCATGATGAAACAGGCCCCCGCAGGCACCTCCATCGGCACCAGCATCCGCTCGATTTCGGCCAGGTCGTTGGGGCGTCCCGTGTCGCCCTGATTGCCCCACAGGTGGCTGCCGGGCACCACCTCGGTGCAGCCGTTGGCCTGGGTGAAGGCATCGACGGCGGCGATCAGGGTGTAGCTGATGGCCGGGCGGGGGCGGGGGATGCGGTAGAAGCCGTCGTCGGTGTGCAGGCTCTGCGCGGTCTCATCGGGATTGATCTGGATCGACTGGGTGGCGGTCAGCAGGTAGCCGGGCTGCAGGAATCGGTCGAGGATGGCCAGCACGCGGGGTTCTTCCGCCAGGTCCTCGAACACCCTGGCGCGGGCGACCAGGGTGTAGACGCGCTCGGTCTTGAAGCCTTCGAAGTCGTTGCGGCCATGGTGGGTGTTCTGGAACGGCGCCAGGCCGGCGCGCACGGCCGCGATCACCGCCGGGCTCATGAAGTCCTCGATCACCGTGAAGCCCTGCTCACGGATCCGGGCCGCGTGGGTGTCGGCGTCAAAGTGTGCGGTCTGCTTATCCATCTCGCGCCCCTCTTCGGGAAACTGTAGCATGGCCGCACGGAGGATTACCGATGAACCAGACCCTGACAATCCGCCGCGTGGCCGGCGCTCTGGGCGCAGAGCTCTCCGGCGTCGACCTCAGCCAGCCCCAAAGCGATGAAACCATCGCTGCGATCCGCCAGGCGCTGGTCGAGCATCAGGTGATCTTCTTCCGCGATCAGGACCTGACGCCGGCCCAACAGGTGGCCTTTGGTGCCCGGTTCGGCCCCCTGAACATTCACCCCTACGTCACCGGCATGGCTGATCATCCCGAGGTGATGGAAATCGTCAAGGAGCCGTCCGACAGGATCAACTTTGGCGGCGGCTGGCACTCCGACATGAGTTTCCTGGAGACGCCTGCGATCGGGTCAATCCTCTATGCCCTGGAACTTCCGGAGTATGGCGGCGATACCCTTTTTGCCAGCCAGGCGGCGGCCTATGACGCCCTGTCTGATGGCCTGAAAAGTACGCTGGAAGGCCTGAACGCCGTGCATTCCGCCGCCCGCGAATATGCGCCCGGCGGACACTCGGCCCAGAAGCGCGGCGCGATGCAGGTGGCCGAGGCCGACGGCTATGTGGGCGAATATGTCCACCCGATGGTGCTGACCCATCCGGAAACCGGCCGCAAGGCGCTGTACGTGAATCCCGCCTTCACGATGAAGATCGAGGGCTGGAAAACGAAGGAGTCCAAGGCCCTGTTCGACTATCTGTTCGAGCACTGCCGATATGAGGGCTTCACTTGCCGGTTCGCTTGGCAAAAAGGGTCGATCGCCTTCTGGGACAACCGGTCGGTCTGGCACTTTGCACTCAACGATTACCCCGGCCAGCGGCGCCACATGCGGCGCGTGACGGTGGATCCATGGCCGGCCATGGCGGCCCGTGCGCGCGTCGCGGCAGAATAGGGCGTCAGTGGGCACCCGCCATCGCCAATAGCGCCGTCAAACCGACCGTCATACCTTTGAGCGTTTCAGGCTTCGACAGATCAATCCACTCGTCGAGGGCGTGCGCCCTTCCGCCGCCCGCAGCACCCGAGCCGATGGTGACGGCCGGAATGCCCAGGCTGATGGGCACGTTGGAGTCGGTGGAGCTGGCGTTCAGCAGGGGTTGAAACCCGGCGGCGCGCACGGCCGCGGCGGTCATCAGGACGATCTCTGCGTCATCACGGGTGTTGCCGGTGGGTCGGTCACCGATCAGTTTGATGTCGGCGCTGATCTTGCCCTGACGGGTGGAGCGCGTGGCGTTTTCCTGGTCCACGGCGCCGGCCACGATCTGAAGGAATTGGCCGTCCAGCTTTGCCAGCTCATCCTTGCCCGGCGAGCGCATGTCGACCTCCAGCCAGATGCTGTCAGGGATCGAGTTCACCGAGGTGCCGCCGCCTACGACGCTGGTCATGTAGGTGGTTTTGGGCGTGGTCGGCGTGACGATCCTGTTCATCTCCACCACCGTCGCCCCCATGGCCGCCATCGGGTTCACCAGGCCGAACGCGCCATAGCTGTGCCCGCCGGGTCCCTTGAACGTCACGCGATAACGGCGCGAGCCGACGGCACCTGAGGTCACGAGCAGGGGCGACGTGCCGTCCATGGAAAAGAACGCGGCGATGCGGTCCTTGTACTTGCCCTTGCCGAACAGATAGCGCGTGCCGCGCAGGTCGCCGGGGCCCTCTTCGCCGACATTGCCGACGAACAGGATGTCGCGTCTGGTTTTGATCTTCGCGGCGTCCAGGGCGCGGATATAGCTCAGCACAACAGCCAGTGAGTGGGTGTCATCGCCGATGCCGGGCGCGTGCAGTCGTGTCCCCTCGCGCCGGACTTTCACGTCAGTGCCTTCGGGAAACACCGTGTCCAGATGCGCAGCCAGCACCACCAGCGGCGCACCGGCCGGGCCGGTTCCCCGGCGCAGACCCATGACATTGCCCTCGGCATCCATCTCGACATCGCCAAGGCCAGCCGCCTTCAGCATCGCCATATAGGCCTGAGCCTTGGCCGCTTCCTTGAACGGCGGGGCAGGGATCTCGGTGAGGTGGATCGCCTCGGCGACGATGCGGTCGTACTCAAGGTCCATTCTGGCGGTCGCCGCCTTGAAGCCCGCGCTGTTGCGGATGGCCTGGATGGTCTTGTCAGCTGGGGACGGCGTTGTCTGCGCCACCGCCTCGCCGCCCAGCGAAAGGGCGGCCACGATGGCCAGAATTGGCCTGCGGACATGTGGCATCGTGACAGAATCCTTGTCGTCAATTCGGCCACATCTCAGCCGATCCCGCCACGCTGCGCCAGCCACGAAGGTATTGCGAGCCGCAATGCCGGGATTTAATGTGACAACCGGTCCTGATCAGACTTCCCGGCGGGGTCGCTGGCCCCTAAGCCTTGCGGTGTTGATCCCGGAGACGCGCCTTGCAGAGCCGCCGCCAGCTTCTACTCGCTGCTACAGCCGGTGCCATGGCTGGGTCAGGTCTGGCCCAGGCTGCGGCAACCGAGGACAGCAAACTTCGGGCGATCTTTGACGGCCTCTTCGCTGACAGTCTTGCGGCGTCCCCGCAGCTCGCGACCCGGCTGGGTCTGGACAAGGGCGAACGCGCCGGGGCCAGGTCGGAACTCGACAGCGCCTCGATGCAGTCGCTTGACGCAGACAAGGACCGCACGGTCGCGCACCTGGCTCTGATCAAGACCATCGACCGGGCCAAACTCAGCCCCGGCGAACAGCCGAACTATGACGCCGTGTTGTTCACCCTGTCTGGCAATGCGGCGGCGGGTCGGCGATATGCGTACGGCTATGAGGGGGCAGGACAGCCCTATGTGGTGTCGCAACTTACCGGCGCCTATCAGGCCATTCCGGACTTCCTCGGATCGCAGCACACCATCGAAACCAAGGCGGACGCAGACGCCTATCTGGCACGACTGGTGGATTTCGGCCTGGTCCTGGATCAGGAGTGCGATCGGGTCCGCCGCGATGTGAGGCTGGGGGTGGTTCCGCCTGATTTCATCCTGGAACGCGCCCTGGGCCAGATGCGGGCCCTGAAGACGGATCCAGCGACGTCCCCGCTGGTGACGTCGTTGAGCAACCGCGCGACGGCCAAGGGGATCGCAGGAAACTACGCCGACGCGGCCGGGCGCGCGGTCGCGGCCTATGTCTATCCGGCGCTGGACCGTCAGATTGCCTTGCTGGAGAGCCTGCAGGCCGAGGCTCGGTCGACGGCGGGCGTCTGGACGCTGCCGGACGGCGAGGCCTACTACCGCGATGCGCTGAAGAACTTCACCACCACCAACCTGACGCCGAAGCAGGTTCATCAGATGGGCCTGGATCAGGCGCGGGAACTGGGGGCCCGGGCCGAGGCGATCCTGGCCAGGCAAGGGATGACCAGGGGGACCGTGGGCGAGCGGATCGCGGCCCTGTTCCAGGATACCCGGTATCACTACGCCAACACCGATGCGGCCAAGGACGAGCTGATCGCCCACCTCAATGACCTGGTGAAGGAGATCCGGCCCCGACTTCCGGCGATGTTCGCGACGGTTCCCAAGGCGGAGGTCGAGATCCGCCGGGTTCCCAAATTCATCGAGGCGGGCGCGCCCGGGGGATATTACAACCGGCCCGCGCTGGATGGCTCACGGCCCGGAATTTACTGGATCAATCTGCGTGAGAGCGCCGAAAATCCGACCTGGACACTGAAGACCCTGACCTATCATGAAGCGATCCCGGGGCATCACCTGCAGCGCTCGGTGCAGCAGGAAGCCGACCTGCCGATGTTGCGCAAGATCGCCGGTTTCCCCGCCTTCTCCGAGGGTTGGGCGCTCTATGCGGAGCAGGTTGCGCTGGAAATGGGTGAGTACCGCGACGACCCTCTGGGCGAACTGGGGCAGATCCAGGCCTCGCTGTTCCGCGCTGCGCGACTGGTGGTGGACACCGGCCTGCACGCCATGCGCTGGAGCCGCGATCAGGCCATCGACACCATGACCTCGATTGACGGCAGCCCCCGGTCTGCCGCGACCACCGAGATCGAACGCTATTGCATCCGACCGGGCCAGGCCTGCGCCTATATGATCGGCAAGCTGACCTGGCTTCGCCTGCGGGCCAAGGCTCAGGCCGCATTGGGGCCAGGGTTTGATATTCGCAAATTTCACGATGCCGTACTGCTGGGCGGTGCCATGCCCTTGACCGTGGTTGAGGGTGTGGTCGACCGCTGGATCGCCGCGAACAGGACCTGAGGCCCACATGACCCATTTCGACCGCCGCACTTTTCTCGTCACCACCGCCGGTGCCGCCCTGGCCACGGCTGCGCCTGCCTTCGCCCAGCTGACGGGCGAGGACGCCAGGCTGCGGGCGCTTCTCGATCAGATGTTTGAGGCACGCGTCGATGACAGTCCGCGCTTTGCGACCTCGCTGGGTCTGGACAAGGGCGCACGGGCAGCCCTGAAATCGAAGCTCGACGACAACTCAGCCGCCGCAAAGGCGCGTCGGCTGGAGCAGGCGCGTGGCTGGGTCACGGACCTGAAGGCTGTTGACCGTGACAAGCTGGCGGCGGCGTCGAAAGTCGACCTCGACGTGGTGCTCTATTCCAACGAACAGGCGGTTCGGAATGGGGACAAATATACGTTCGGCGACGTCGGCGGCAACTTCAGCCCCTATGTCATCAGCCAGCGCGGAGGCGCCTATGCCAGCGTCCCCGACTTTCTGGACAGCCAGCACCGGATCACCACTGCGGCGGACGCCGAGGCCTATCTTTCCCGCTTGAGCGCCTTCGCCGGGGCCATGGACAATGATGTCGCGCGCCAGAAAGCTGATGTCGCGGCAGGTGTCATTCCACCGGATTTCGTCTGCGACCTGGCGCTGGGCCAGATGGCGGCGCTGCGCAATCAGTCGGCGGACCGGACGATCCTGGTCACCTCGATCGTCAAGAAGACGACGGATGCCGGCATCCCGGGCGACTGGGGTATGCGCGCGCAGAAGATCGTCGAGACCCAGGTGTTCGCCGCGCTCGACCGGCAGATCGCGGCCATGAAGGCGGTGCGCGCCAAGGCCAAACCCGACACCATCGGCTACGCCACGTCGGGTGTCGGCACTTACACGGCCCGGTTCGATCATCTGGCCGAGCTGACGGGACGTCTCGCGGACAACGTGCTCGCCGCGCATAAGCAGGCAGCGGAGTAGACGGAAACGAGTTGGACGCGGCGGGTC
>JANNFM010000545.1:0-6708 GCA_031379795.1 Alphaproteobacteria bacterium | reverse complement strand
TCCGCCATCCGGCGCGCATCGTCGGCCCACATCTCTTCAGGCCACTGTTCGGGGTAGTAGCAGACACCCAGTTTCATCGTTCGCGTTCCTTTCCCGCGCAGCGGGAGAGGGGGACCGCCCGCCGGAAGGCGGGGGGTGGAGAGGGCAAGCCCCAAGCCCGGCGTCGGAAGTGGCGATAAGCAGGCCTGGGGTCCATGTCCAAGCGGGGCCTCATTGTCGGTTATCGGAATTTGAGAGGTCTGGCGCCGTGATGCCGCCTTCCCTCTCCACCATCGGCTTTTCAGCCGATGGTCCCCCTCTCCCGCTGCGCGGGAAAGGAAGATCGACGCGGGTCAGGTGTAACACCGCGATCTCTCCGGCACGCAGGATTGGCATGGATAGTCCGGATTGTGCGATCCACTGGCCCGTCGCTCGCAGGGTCTCACCGCGTGCCAGCGCCGGGATCTGCTTCATGGCCGCGCGCGGACGTCTCGGCGGATTGATCATGCGCACATCGTAAAGCGCAGGGGCATCCAGACCGGTCACGCGCAGGTTCGCCGCAGCCCCGGACTTCGGCGTCTCGACCTGCGCCACGCTGACCAGAGCCTCGGAGCCCGCGATGACTGCAAAGGCCGTTATCCCCGGATCGGTCGCTTCCTGTCGCACCAGTCGGCCGCCGTGCAGCAGGCCGCGCATCTGCCTGTGAATCCCGATGGCCGCCGTCAGCGCCGCAAGCTCGTCAGGGGCGAAGGCCCGGACATCGGCCTCGATGCCCATGTGCCCGAACATTGCCGTCATGGCCCGAAGGTCCAGACTGGTGGTGCGCGCGGTCGTGTGGCTGTCCGCCGGCCCCACATGGGCCCCCATGACCTCAGGCGGGAAGAAGATCGAGAACGCGCGCTGGATCGACTGGCGCTCGATGGGGTCGTTGCAATCCGACGTCCAGATCCGGTCCGTCCGCTTCAGGATTTCATAGTCCGCGCGCCCGCCGCCCGAAGCGCAGCTTTCGATCTCGATGCCGGGATGGGCGGCGCGCAGCCGGTCGATCAGGGCATAGACCGCCAGTGTCTGGGCATGGCTGGCTGGACGTCCGCCACTGGCCGGGTGGGTCAGGTCGCGGTTCATGTCCCATTTGAGGTAACCGATGGCGTTGGCCACCAGCAGCAGGTCCAGTTGCGCGAACAGGGCGTCGCTGACCTCGGCGCGCGTCAGGTCCAGCACATACTGCCCTCGACCCAGCGGCTGTTCGCGGCCCGGTTCGCCCAGAATCCAGTCGGGATGGGCGCGCAGCAGGTCCGAATTGGCGTTGGCCATCTCGGGCTCGACCCACAGACCGAACTCGAGACCCAGGCCACGCACATGGTCGATCAGTGGTTTCAGCCCTTGCGGATACTTCACCGGGTCTGGCGTCCAGTCGCCCAGCGCCGCCGTGTCGTCGTTGCGCCCCCGGAACCAGCCGTCGTCCAGCACGAACCGTTCAGCGCCGACATCGGCAGCGCGGCTGGCAAGCGCTTTCAGTTCGTCGAGGTCGTGCCGGAAGTAGACGGCCTCCCAGGTGTTGAAGTGAACCGGCCGTGGCTTGTCGCGCAGCCGCCCCTCCATGATCTGATCGCGGACAAACGGATGCAGCCGGGCGCTCAGCCCATTCAGCCCCTGATCCGACCGCGCGGCATAGAGGAACGGGGTCTGATGGGTTTCGCCCGCCCCCAGAACCATTTCGCCCGGCCAGAACAGTTCGCCCGCCTGCACCTGCAGACGCCCGTCGCGCAGTCGCTCCACCAGCATCCGATGGTCGCCGCTCCAGGAGAGATGCAATCCCAGTACCTCGCCGTGATGTTCGCCAAAACCCGCCTCACCCACCACCAGGAACGGCGGCGCGTGGTGCGAGGTCCGGCCGGTCCGGGCTTCGGACGCCCAAAGGCCTGTGGCCAGCTGGAATCGGTGGCTGGAAAACTCCCGCGCCCACCGTCCGCCAAACGCCAGGATATCGCCGTCGGGGGCCGACAGCGCCACCGGGCTGACCCAGTCCAGTCGTAGCGATTGGGTGGCCGTGTTTCGCAACACGGTCCGGAAGCTGACCACGCCGGTCGACACGTCCATACAGACCGTGATCGTCACCTCGATCCCGGCCCGGTCATCCGCCAGTTCGATCTCGACACCGCCATCCAGCAGACGCCACGCCTGATGCGCCAGCTGGGTAATGAACCCGCCGTCCGGACGGCTGACTTGCAGGGCCGGGGTCGCTGTGAAGCCCCAACCTGCCTCCGGGAAAAGGTCGAACGCGACGCCGCCGTCCAGCATGCCGTGCGGCACGGCCCGCTCCAGCAGTCGCGGGTCAGCGACGTCCCCCGTTGGCAAGGCCGGACCCCAGTAATCAAAGTGCGGGCGTCCCTCACGAACCCCGATCAGCAGGGTGTCGCCACCGCCATCAAGTCGCACGGTCTCCGGCATCTAGGGCGCCGCCGCAGGCTGCCGACCCAGGGTCAGTTCAAACGTGGCATGGCGTCCGAACAGCCAGCGATTGACCACCAGCCCCACGCTCAGACACGCGATCAGCGTCACCAGCATCAGGTGGATGTAGTGGATCGGCGTCCAGACAAAGGTGAACACCGCATAGAGCGCCACACCGAACACCACCGCCGTCATCGCCGCCCGCGCATCCACATTGCGGAACGCGAGCCCCAGGATGAACGCCGACAGGATCGGCATCGACAGCAGGCCGTTCAGTTGCTGCACCAGATTGATGATCGAGGCCGCGCCCGAATAGACCGGCACCAGCATGACCGACAATGCCATGAAGGTCAGCGATATGATGGTGTTGAGCCGCTTCACATTGGGCTTCGGCGCGATGAAACTCTCGTGCAGATCGCACACATAGAGCGTCACCGACGAGTTCAGCACCGAGGTGTAGCTGGTCAGCACCGCCGCCGCCATGAAGGCGGCAAACGCCCCGGACAGCCAGCTCGGCATCACCTCGGCCACAATCCGCCCATAGGTGGCGTCACCGATGTCGCCGAACAGCTTGTAGGCGCAGACCCCGGGGATCACGACGATGGCCGGCACGAACAGAATTCGGATCACCACCGCCGCCATCACCCCCTTCTGGCCCTCGCGCAGGGTCGGTGAGGCCATGGCGCGCTGGGTGATGGTCTGGTTGGTGGACCAGTAGAACATCTGGATGAAGATCATGCCGGTGAACAGCGTCGGCCAGGGGATCGGGCTGTCCGGGCCACCCACCATCGACAGCCGCTCCATCGGAATGCCGCTGAAATCAAAGCCGATGGCCGCCATCGCCAGGATGGTCACCGCCGCCGCCATGGCCAGCACGCCGACACCCGAGAAGGTGTCATAGACCGCCACGGCCCTGAGCCCGCCCAGGACGGTGTAGGCGGCCCCCACCGCCGCGATCCCGCCGGCCATCACCAGCAGCGGCGGGCTGGAGACAAACATGGTCTTCAGGAACAGCGCGCCCGTGTAGGCCATGATCGGCAGGTAGATGAACACATTGCCCAGCAGGAACAGCACCGAGACGGTCGCCCGCAAGTGCTTGGACCCATACTTCCGCTCCAGCAGTTCCGTCGTCGTGGTGCAGTTGTTGCGGTAGTAGATCGGCAAAAAGACGAACGCCAGCATCACCAGACCGGCCACCGCCGACAGTTCCCACCAGGCCAGCAGGAACATCTGGTTGCCGTTCATGCCGACCAGCTGATCCGTCGACAGATTGGTGAGCGTGATCGACCCGGCCACGAACGGCCAGGTCAGGTTGCGGCCCGCCAGAAAATATTCGCTGTTGCTGTCGGTGGATCGCCCGCCCATGCGCCCGACCTGCCACCAGGTGGCCAGCGCCATGACCAGGGTAAGGCCCGCGAAGACCGCCCACTGGATCGTGTCCGATGTCATGTTCCGCCCCCAACCCTGTTTCGACGCACTCTAGAGGCGCCCGGGCGCTGGCGACAAACCGTGTGTCACGCCCCTACCGGGTGCACGGAAGCGAGCCGGTAACAAATGGGGCCGACATAACGATCTTTCTCCTCACCCGTCGGGGGAGGGGGACCAGACGAAGTCTGGTGGAGGGGGCTAGTTTGGCCCTGCGCGTCTGACATTTTGATCAGTGGCGGCTTGCGGAGAGTCTGGCGTTCAAAATTCTCGACGCGGCGTTTCGGATGGTCAAGCTTACCGCATAAGCGCTGTGCGACGGCGGCCCCCTCCACCCCGCGGAGCCTGTCCTCGGGCCGGCCCAAGGCCGGACCCGGGGGCGCCGTCCCCCTCCCCCGATGGGTGAGGAGAAAGACACTTGCGGCAGCCAATCTCTCTGCTGAATCACTTCCGTGCATCTGGCAGGTCACGCCCAGAGCGGCGATGAGGCCTTCAGCACCCGGCTCATCATCAGCATGCGGGCGACCACCCGCTTGTCGGCGGCATCGCGCAGGGTGGCCTCGTACCAGGTCACCTCGGTCTTGGGGGATTCGCCAACGGCAATCACGGTCGCGTCCGCCAGATAGTCGTGATCCAGGAAAATCGGGCCATCCACGTACTGAAGCTCGATGGCCCCGAACATGCCGACGAAGTCCTTCACCGCCGCATAGAGCGGGCCCTCCACGGCGCGCAGGGCATCGATGGCGACAGCGGGCGCAGCCACCCGTTCGCCGAACAGGGTCGCGTCGGTGTATTCCGTCATGGGCTCGGTGATGTCAGCCACGCGCAGCAGCGACCTCGCGCCCTCAAGGCGGCTGGGAACATCGCTAACGCTGTCGCCCACCTTTGAGGACCTCAGAATCCGCAGATCTCTGGCTGGACGCTGCGCCGCGATGCGCATCCGCAAAGTGGAGTTCGGATCATCACCGCCGACCCACGCCGTCCCCTCGTTGACCCGGACGCCCTCCGGGGTTTCCATCCAGACCATGGCGCGACGCAGATCGGGCCCAACCTCTTCAATGGGGCCGGCGAAGACCTGCACCGGTTCGCCGTCGGTGGTCGCGTTGACGAAGTGCAGCGATAGCCCGCCGCGCTTGCGCCAGACCGGTCCGAAACGTTCCAGCAATAGCGGCGTATACTGCTCGAAATGGATGTTTCCGGCGACGGTGCCGCCCCGAAATCCCAGTTTCCGGGCGGTCGCATCGTCGTGGATCGACCCCTTGGCGTCGCGGGAGAAATTCACCGGGCGGCGAACCGGTCCCGCCAGGATCCCGTCCCGGTCTTCGACCCTAAACGCGTCTTTCGTCACCCGTTGTCTCCCTTGACCGGCCTCAGGCATTGTTCTTATTGACTAGGGATATAATAGAAGACGGACCCCTGTCCATGGACCTGAGCCTCTCGGATACCGAAACCGCCTTCCGCGATGAGGTTCGTGCGTTGGCCGCAGCGACCTTTCCCGACGGCGACCCCTACGATCAAAGCCGCGAGCACGAACAGCGCTGGCATCTGGCCCTGATGGCGCGCGGCTGGGCTGTCAACAAATGGCCTGTCCAGTTCGGCGGACCCGGCTGGACACCGACCCAGAGCTTCATCTGGGAGCGTGAGACCATGAATGCCGGCCTTCCCGCCCAGGTGGGTGGCATGGGACCCGGCATGCTGGCCCCCGTGCTGTTCGCCTATGGCTCGCCGGAACAGCAGGCGCGGTTCCTGCCGGATATCCTTCATGACCGGATCCGCTGGTGCCAGGGCTATTCCGAGCCAGGCGCCGGCTCAGACCTGGCCTCGCTGCGCACCCGGGCGGTCCGCGACGGCGACGACTATGTGGTGGACGGTGAAAAGGTGTGGACCAGCGGCGCGCACAAGGCCGACTGGATGTTCTGCCTGACCAGGACCTCCGACGAGCCCAAGCGCCAGGCCGGGATCACATTCCTGCTGCTGGATATGCGCAGCCCCGGCGTCACGGTGCGGCCGATCATCTCCATCGATGGGCGCCATCAGTTCAATGGCGTGACCTTCGACGCGGTCCGGACCCCTGTCGAGAACCGCATCGGCCGGGAGGGCGAGGGCTGGACAGTGGCCAAGGGACTACTCACCCACGAGCGGACGGGCCAGGCCTTTGTCTCCCTGTCGCTGGATATGCTGGCGCGCATCCGGCTCGCGGCGTCGGAACTGCCGGGATCTGACGGCGGCAGCCTCATGGACGACGCGGGTTTCGCCAGCCGACTGGGCTGGGCCGAGGTGGAACTTCAGGCCCTGGCCATGACCGAACTTCGAACGCTGTCGGAGGTCGAGGCCGGTGGCGCGCCCGGCGCCCAGTCGTCGATGTTGAAGCTCAAGGGCACCGACATCGTGCAGCGCGTGACCGAGTTCTTCGTGGAATGCGCCGGGCCCTGGGCCGCGCCGTGGTTCCCCGAAACTGTGGGCCAACCCCAGACCATCGGCCCCGACTGGGCCCAGCCCGAGATGGTCCGCTATCTGGAAGCCCGCGCCGCCAGCATCGCCGGCGGCTCCGACGAAGTGCAGCGCAACATCATCGCCAAGCACGTGCTGAAGCTGTGAGGCGGGTGCGCGCGGTCTCCGGTCCACTTGAGCCGGGTATCCGCCCAAAAAGGCTCGCTTTTCGTCTGTTTAGAGCGTGACGGGCGCTTCAACTGGTATCCACTTGAAGCTGTCGCGCTCGAGTGCAGCCTGCGGCAAATCGGACCTACCCAGAGCCGTCCTACCCCGGCGTTTGCGCGGGGCCCCACCCTCCGCGCGCGCCCCCCCCGCCAAGGGGCCCCCGGCCCAACCCCGGGGTTACGGGCCCAATTTATT
>JANNFM010000541.1:0-1754 GCA_031379795.1 Alphaproteobacteria bacterium | reverse complement strand
TTCGTCATCGCCGGCGGCGCGGGTATCCTGGTGCTGGAGGAACTGGAACACGCCAAAGCCAGAGGCGCGAAAATCTACGGCGAGATCGTGGGCTACGGCGCCAATTCCGATGGCTTCGATATGGTGGCCCCGTCGGGCGAGTGCGGGGCGCGCTGCATGAAGATCGGCTTGTCCACCATCGGAGATCGCACCATGGACTAGCTGAACCCGCACGGCACCTCGACCCCGGTGGGTGACATCAAGGAAATGGAAGCCGTGCGCGCAGTCTTCGGTGACAAGCCACCGCTGATCTCGTCGACCAAGTCCCTGACCGGCCACAGCCTGGGCGCCGCAGGGGCGCAGGAGGCCATCTACAGCCTGCTGATGCTGAACAACGGCTTTGCCTGCGAGAGTGCGCACATCGAGACCCTCGACCCGGTGTTTGCTGACCTGCCCATCGTGCGCAAGCGCCAGGATCGGTCGCTGGACACCGTGATGAGCAACTCCTTCGGCTTTGGCGGCACCAACGGCTGCCTGGTGATGGCCAAACTCTGAGGACACGGCGTGGCGGCGGACCCGCAACTCCCCAAGCCACCCGAGCTGCCCGACCCGCAGTCGTGCTGCCAGCGCGGCTGCACCCCGTGCATCTTTGACTACTACGACACGGCGCTGGAGCGCTGGGAGGGCCGCATCCGCGCACTGGGGCATGACCCGGCTGAGGTTCTGGCCCGGTTCTCGAAACCCTGATGACACGCGAGGGTGGATCGGTCAAAACCCGCGTCAACAAGGGAGAGCACCACCGTGGCCGATGACTATCAGATGCCGACCGGTAACCTGATGAAGGGCAAGCGCGGGGTCGTCACCGGCGTGGCCAACCACCAGTCCATCGCCTGGGGCATCGCCAGCCAGCTGGCCGCCCAGGGGGCGGAGATCGCCTTTCTGCATCTGCCGGGCATGGAACGCCGCGTCCAGCCGCTGGCCGACAGCATTGGCGTCAAGGTACTGGCCCCCGTCGATGTCACCGATGACGCGGCCATGGATGCCGCGTTCGATGTGGTGAAACAGGCGTTCGGCCAGATCGACTTCTTCGTCCACGCCATCGCCTTTGCCAACAAGGACGAGCTGAAGGGCTCGTTCGTCGACAACACAACGCGGGACGGCTTCCTGCGCGCCATGAACATTTCCGCGTTCAGCTTCGTGGATTGCGCCCGGCGCGCGGCGGAGATGATGCCTGAGGCTGGCGGCTCGATACTGACGCTGACCTACATGGGCTCGGAGCGGGCGATCCCGAACTACAACACCATGGGCGTGGCCAAGGCGGCGCTTGAGGCCTCGGTGCGCTATGCCGCCCGCGACCTGGGGCCTAAAGGTATCCGGGTCAACGCCCTGTCGCCCGGCGCCATGAAGACCCTGTCGCTGGCGGGCATCTCCGGCGGTCGCGGCATGCTGGCCAAGGGCCGCTCGCTATCGGCCATGAAGGAGGACACCTCCATGGAGGGCGTGGCTGGCGCAGCACTTTGGCTGCTGTCGGACCTCGGCAAATCCACCACGGGCGAGGTGATCCACGTCGACGCCGGGTTCCACATCATGGGCTTCTCCGACGACGAGGCGGAATAGCCTCAAACCGCATAGGCCTTGAGGAACCGGAGCGCCGCCTCGCTGACGATCCGATCGATCCGGTGCGCGTCGAGACCCCGATCTACGCCCAGCAGCGCCGCGGTCTGGTACGATCCCAGCACCATCCCACCGAAGAACTCGGCCGCCTCCCGCGGATC
>JANNFM010000538.1:0-1650 GCA_031379795.1 Alphaproteobacteria bacterium | reverse complement strand
GTTCGATGCCGAGGCGCAGACATTCAAGCCAGGCTGCGTCGCCGGGACAATCGTCGAGCATATTGCGGTGCGCTACGATGTGATCGCCGATGATCGTGTCGACGCCTATGTCGCCCCGAGCTATGCCGAAGACCTGTTCGGTTACTGGACCTCGGTGGCCAGGGGCCTGGACGTCAACCGGCGCTAAAGCAATCGACGCTCGGGATGGATCAGCTCCAAAAATTGATCGTCATCCCCGGCCCAGGAGCGCAGCGACGCCGTGCCGGGGACCCATAAACGCAGGCGGTCGCGAAGGGGCCTCGGCGGCGACGCTCTGGCCTTGTCCGGCAAGCCTCGGCGTTTATGGGTCACCGGGACAAGAGCCCGGCGATGACGAACTTGTTTGGGGATATCGCCTCGACGTCAACCTGCCCTAAACCGGTGCGCTGACCGAGGTCCAGCCACGCTCGGCCCGCCAGTCCGGCGCCAGATCCGCGAACCGGTGAATCCCCAGTTTGTCGATGTCAGCGAAGGTACAACGCCCCTCCAGCACCAGATCGGCAATGGCATGACCGCTGGCCGGCGACAGGCCAAAGCCCACCCCCGACATGGTGGCCACGATCACATTGTCCGGCGAGCTCAGGCGGTCGATCACCGGGCGACCGTCCGGCGTGGTCTCGATCACCCCGGCCCAGCTGCGGATCACCCGCAGGTGCGCGGCCTTGGGCAGCAGTTCAGCCACCCGCTTGGCCAGATTGCGCATCAGCGGCGTCGTCGGGCGCACGGCGGGACCTGTCTCACTGACCTCGATCCACTCATGAGGGCCGCCACCATAGGCCAGGTTGCCACGCAGGGTCTGACGACCATACAGGCCGTTGCCGTCCACGCCGCCGATGGCCATCAACGGTGCGGGTTCCGTCACGATCATTTCGGCGCGCGCGACTGCCAATGGCAGGTCGACGCCGACCTGGGCCAGCAGCCGTCCTGTCTGTGGACCCGCCGCGACCACCAGCACGTCGCAGCCAAAGTCACCCCGCGTGGTCTTCACGCCGCTGACCCGACCGCCGACGGTGTCGAAACCGGTTACCGCCGCGTTCTGCAAGATCCGCCCACCATGGTCCTGCAACGCCCAGGCATAGGCCTGAACCGTCCGTTGCGGGTTGGCGTGGCCGCCGAATTTCAGATGGATTCCGCCCAGACAATCATCGCTGACCAGCGGCGCCATCGCGATGGCCTGCTTCGCGTCCAGATGCTCAGCGTCGTAACCCAGCTCGTTAAACATCGCGGCCATGTAGTGGTAGTGCGTCAGTTGGGCTTCGGTCAGCGCCACGATCACCCGCTCGCGGCGGTACTCGGTCGGATAGCCCAGCAGCTCGTCCATCTGCGGCCACAGCCGCTGTTCCTCGGCGAACAGCGGGCTGTGATAGTGCGACGCGCCGCCGCCGTTTCGGCCCGAGGCCTCCCAGCCGACGATACCCTTGTCGATCACCAGAACGTCGCAACCTGCCCGCGCCAGATGCCACCCGGCGCTCAGACCCGTGACGCCGCCACCGACGATGACGACCGATGCGCCACAGGAGGATGATGTGGTCATTGGCCGCGCCTAAAGGTGCATGTTGCCGCCCAGGACCGCCACGTGCATGGCCTCCCGGTCGGTGCCGATGTCCTGAT
>JANNFM010000533.1:0-10104 GCA_031379795.1 Alphaproteobacteria bacterium | reverse complement strand
CATTTCGACGAGGTGCTGGGCCGGACGGCAGGCCGCGACCTGACCCGGGGCGAACCGCTGGCCTGGGACATGCTGGGTTAGACCTTGGCCCGCCTGTGTCGAACTCAGGCTCCGGAGCGTGCTGACAGGGTCCGCTGCATCAGGCCGATACCCATTTTGTACATCCGTGTCGTGAAGGCTATGCCCTCGTCGTCGGTCATGCCCTTGGGTTCGAACTCGCCCGTCCAGGTAAAGCGGCTCGACCGGCTATCGATGGGTTCGACGGCCATGGTCGCGCGGTATGACTTGAAGGGCAGCGGCGAGCTGATGATCGAATAGCTGTAGCGATAGGGCTCCTGGGCTTCGAGACGATCCAGGATCTTGCCACCGTCCTCGAGCGTCAGGGTTCGGATCGCGCCAACGCCATCGCCCTCCTGGATGCACGCCTCTGGTGGCCTGCCGGACCACTTGCCCATGTCACCAAAGTCACCGATCAGGCTCCAGAGCTCGTCGACGGGCAGATCGAAGACGTGATCGACGGTGACAACTGTCATTTCTGGAACTCCAGGTTCGTGGTGCGAAGATTGGGCGGACACGATGCGCCGACGCGATCACTCTCACCATCGGGAATTCGGGTCACCGGGCAGCGTTCGCCATAAGAGACGATTGAGCGCGGCGCGAGACACCTCCACGCCGGGGCCTCATGACTCGCAGGTCATTCGCCGGATCAGATCCCGGGTCCCGTCCCAGCCCAGGTTCATGACCGCGTCGATGAAGGCCATGTAGGGCGTGAAGGGTTGGTGGCCCTGATCGTAGGGGACCTCGACGAAGCCTTGAAAGCGGAGCGGGAAGGTGGCGCGGTCGAATACCCCGTCCTCGACCATGTAGTCGCGCGACCCGGTCGGCGAGAGATAGTCGGTGGCCCTGACGGCGCGACAGATCGCCAGCAGGTGGTCGGACCGATCCCCCGGGGCGGCAAGGGCGGACGCCCGGACGAACTCCGTTGTCAGGCCCAGCTTCCCGGCGGCGGCGGTGATCAGCGCGAAGTTGAGGTCGGCGAGTTTTGGGGTGGGCGTGCCAAGGTGCTCTTCGAGAAACGCCATTCCGTCGGCGAAGTGCGGTCGCTTGGCGTAGGCGTGGCGCACCGCGTTCAGGTGTTTGTCCCGCCAGCGTTCCGTCTCGGCGGTTTCGATAACATTCAGAACGGCGTCGCGGTCGGTCTTCTGCACGGGCACGCTCAGCATGACCTCGCCGGAGGCGCCCCAGATGCGATTGCGCTGCTGCCACGACCGACGGGCGAACTGCACGTCATCCAGAAACACGAAGACATCGACCGTGGCGATCAGATGGAAATAGCCGAGGTAGGGCAGGTAGGTCGGCTGCATGATGGCCGCCGTTCGGGCCTGATCTGGCCGGCTCATGCGGCGGCGGCCTGCGCCTTCACGCCAAGAGCTGCGGCCAGCCCCGCGTTCACCTGGGCGAACTTCTCGGCCTTGGCATAGGGCTCCCAGGCGCCGGGCACGAAGGCGGGGCCCATGCGATCCAACAGGTTGGCGCGCAGGTCGCTCAGTCCCTGCATGGCGGCGACGGAGTGATAGATCCAGCGCGGCTTGATGGCGGTCGCGATCAGATCGCCCAGCGCCAGATCGCCCTCGAAGCCCTCCAGCAGGGTATGGACCTCGCGGCGCAGGTCAGAAATCTGGGCCTCGGCGACGCACTCGGCGGTCAACAGGGTCTTGCCCGCGCTTTCATAAACATAGACCCGGAAACACGCGCCCTGGGCCGCGAAATTCTGAACGTAGAAGGGTCGCGGGCCGGTCCAGTTGGCAGCGAACACATAGGTCGCAAAGCTCTTGGGCAGCAGCTTTGGCGTCGGCACGCCTGCAGCCTTGAACAGTGGCGTCGGGTTGGCCGCCCAGACCAGAACCTCGCCGTCGGCGTGTTCGAGCAAAGCCTGACGTGGCGAGACCAGGCTTTCGTCATGGATCGATACGCCGATGGCTTCCAAGGCCAGCCGGCAACGTCGCAGCATGGCCGGAAAGCCGTCTTTCGGCAGACTGGCGGTCAGGTTCTGGGTGCGGCCCCACAGTCCGCGCGGGATCGCGTAGAGCTCATCCGCCAGGGAATCGCGCCGCTTGACCTCGGCCAGGTCGGCCAGGTTCGACCCGACCGGAAACACCCGATTGATGGCCATGGGAATGGCGGCGCTCTCGTGCACGTCCCTCAGATCGTGACCCAGGTGCCAGCGCGCGTACCGGACAAGGGTGGTCCGCAGTTCCGGCGAGTAGGCGCCCAGACGCTCCGCCAGGCTGGACCCGACCGGTCGGGTCAACCCGATGCCCTGGCATGGCAGGGCCGGGCCGCCGAAGTCGTCGATGTAGCGCAGTTCGGTGGTCTCGGTCGGACTGACGGAGCCGAAGCGGTTGTCGAAATCCTGAAATGTGGGGCCGTAGCCCTCCAGCAGGTCCCGGATCGGATCGCCCTGCGGGCCGAAGTAGATGCAGCCCTCACGCAGTTCCATCCCGTTGCGCTCGTCCGGCAGCGCAACCCCGCCCAGACGATCAAAGCGCTCGTAGAGCTGGATATCGCGCACGCCCAGGCGGTGGGCCTGGAACGCCGCCAGGATGCCGGTGAGGCCGCCGCCGACGATCTTGACCCGGCTCATCCGCAGCGTCCCCACACCACGAGGTCGCTGTTGCCCGGTACCCTGTGCCCGGCCTGAACGTTGTCGAACCGCACGGCCAGCTCGGTGAGGTCGGTCAGCGTCAGGGTGCGCGACAGCAGGTTAACCAGACCCGCCGGGGTGTAGAAGAGGTTGAAGAGACCCGCTTCACCGGTCTCAGGGGTGGCGAGCCGGAAACCATCGGGCTCCTCCCGCGTCCCGCGTCCATAGCGATAGTCGTCCACCAGGCGGGTCCGGACAAACACGTCGCATCCTGCCGCCAGGTGGGGCTTGAGGTCCGTCAGCAGGGTCTCGGCCTGGCTGGCGGTCAGGTAGCACAGCAGGTTCGGGATGATCAGGGCGTCAAACGTGCCCTGCAGGTCCGGCAGGCCCTTTGACAGGTCGGCCTGGATGAGGTCCGGACCCTCGCCCAGATTGAAACGCGCGTCTGCCAGCGCCTGGTCGTCATAGTCGATGCCGACGCACGCCCAGCCCCAGGTCAGGTAGAGTGACAGGTTGTTGCCCGTGCCGGAGCCAAGCTCCAGGACCCGGCCGGTGCGCTCGCCGAGGCCTCGTTTGAAGAAATGCCGGACGACAAACTCGTCCGGATACTTCAGGCCACGAATCTCCCGGAGCGCTCGCATGGGTCCATGCATGGACCGCGGAAACTTACACCCGGTTAACCTCGGCCGGCTTCTGGCCGTTTAAGCGCGGGCGGCGATCAGGCGCAGGAAAATCTCTGCGGTTCGCCCGGCGCCCAGGCCGTCGCAGACTTCGGCGCTGCGGGCGGCGAGTTCGCGCCGGGCCTCGGTATCCCGAAGCAGTTTCATCAGGGCCCGGTCAAAATCCAGCTCGAATGCCGGCGCTGTTATATCGACAACCAGCGCCGCACCCAGTTCGGCCATGGCGCGCGCGGCCGGCCGTTGATTGTCGGCCAGTACGACCAGGATCGACGGCAAGCCCAGCACGCAGCGCTCCCAGGTCGACGACCCTGGCGCGCCAATGCCGATGTCGGCCTCGGCCGTCAGGCGCGCCATGTGCGGCGTGTCCACATGCAGCAGCAGGCGTGGATCGCGACGCGCCACCTTGGAAAGACCGGCGTAGCTGGGCGCGGCGTCGCCGAGCACGATATCGATCCCCGTATCGTGCACCCGTGGACGCACCCGCTCGACAATCCGCGCCGTGACGGCGTCCAGATCGGTCAGGCCCATGGCGATCAGCAGGCGCTGTACCGGCTCGCCCCGCCAGGCCAGTGCGGGGGCGCGAAGGGCTGCGAACTCAGGCCGAACCGCCGCGAAGTTCGGTCCGAGCAACAGTCGCGCGGTCTCGGGCGCCAGGTTCAGGTAGTCCTCGGCCTTTCGTTCCGGACCAGCGTCCACCACGATGTCGGCGCCCAGGGGCCGGTCGGCCAGATCGTCGACGACCAGCACAGGACGGCCCTGAGCCATGGTGCGGTGATCTGTTTCGGCCAGGCCATAGTGATCGAACACGAACGCATCGAACGGCTCGCGTCCGGCGGCGGAGGCCAGATCCTCGGGAGCGACCCGCTCGGTGTCGGGCGCATAGGTGTCCAGCAGGTCGCCGACGGCCCTGGGGCCTGCAAACGCATAGCTGGCGCCCTGGGCTTCCAGGGCCCGGGCCAGGGTCAGCGAGCGCATGACATGTCCGCCGCCGACCGTTGGTCCCGCGTCAACCACGAACAGGATCCTGGGGCCGGTCATATCCTGCGATGGCCTCCGAAACGGGCGAGATCAGGGCGGGCCAGCACGAACGCCCGAATGTCTGACGTGGTAAAGTCGTGTTTTGCGACATGGAGACCGCCGTAGACGGCGGTGACGAAAGCGTAGTCGTCGGGGGTGTCCACCGTCCAGCGAATGTCGCCGTCGTCGGCGTTGGCGCTCATCATCCAGGCGATTTTCCAGCGCTCGGGCCGGGTCCAGAGGCTCCAGGTGACATGCTCGAAGTCTTCGGGGGCCGTGGCTTCGATCGCGGCCTGGCGCAGCGCGGCCGCCGTGATGATCTCAACATCCAGTCCTTTGGGGAAGGCGAACCTCTCGGGCGTATTGGAGGTGTAGTCTGCGGCCCGGTCGAGATGAAGTTTGATCGCCGCGTCCAGAACCTGAGGATCAGTCAGCGGGCAGTCCGCGGTCAGGCGAACGACGTGGTCAGCGGGCCAGGCGTCCAGCGCGCCGATAAAGCGAGCCAACACGTTGTCCAGAGGCCCTCGAAAGACCGTTACGTTTGCCGCCAGAAGTGTGTCGACCAATGGATCGTCGGATGCCTCGGTGCTGGTGGCCACGACCAGTTGATCCAGGTGGCTGGCGCGACGCAGTCGCTCGATCTGGCGCAGTATCATGGGCACGCCGGCCAGCGGTTTCAGCACCTTGCCCGGCAATCGGGTGGAGCTCATTCGCGCCTGAAGGACACCAAGGATCATCCCGTCCTTGAATGAGCCGATGCGGCCCAAATGCAAAGGGCCGCCCCTAAGGACGGCCCTTGTCGTTGTGGATTTTTGGGTCGGGCTAGATGAAGTTGCCGAAGCCGATGGTCGTCAGGTCGGCCACGCCCGCAAGGGTGATGACCTGGTCTGCGGTTCCGTCGCCGTTGATGTCGGCGAACACCACCACGTCGGCGCCGATGTCATAGGCGGCGTAGAGCACGACGCCGTCCATGGCCAGGTTGGCAGCTGTGAGCGCGGCGGCAAAGTCCGCAGCGGCGGCTTCGGTGTAGTTGGTTGCCGACCCCGCAACCTGGGCGAAGTCGAAGAAGTTTGTAGCCGCGAAGTCCGTCACCGTGTCCCCGGTCGCCTGGGTGATGCCGGTGTCGCCGCTGGCGAACACGAAGATGTCCGCGTTTGCGCCGCCCGTCAGTGTATCGGCACCGACACCGCCGGTGATGGTGTCATTGCCGGCACCGCCGACGATTGTGTCCGCACCGCCCGCGCCGTTCAGTACGTCAGCCGCGCCGCCCCCGTCGATGGTGTCGTTGCCCGCCCCGGCGTTCACCGTGTCGGTTCCGGCCCCGGTGACGATGCTGTTCGTGCCGCCGGTGTCGGTGATCAGGTTGTTTCCGTCGCCACCGGCGATCGTATCGTTGCCAGACGTTGACGAGATGGTGTCATTGCCCGCGCCGCCGGTCAGCTGGTTGGCGCCTGCAGAGTCGGCAATCGAGTTGGCGCCGTCGCCAGCCGTGATGGTGTCATTTCCAGTGCCGCTGGTGATGGTGTCATTGCCGGCGGCGGCGGTGACCAGGTTCGCGCCCTCGCCCACCGAGATGGTGTTGGCGCCGCCCGCGTCCGTGATCGTGTCGTCACCGGCGCCGGCCATCAGGGTGTCGGCGCCCGTGCCGGATGAGATCGAGTCGTTGCCGTTGCTGACGTCGACGATGGAATCCACGGTGCTGGCAGAGCCGTTCACCGTATCGTTGTCGTCGCCCGCTGTGACGGCACCACGACCCGTGTAGACAATGCTGTCATTGCCCGCGCCCGTCGAGATGATGTCCAGACCTGCGCCGCTGGTGACACTGTCGGCCCCGGATCCGGTCGCAATGGTGTCATTCCCGGCCGTGGTCGTGACCGTGTCGTTGTCGACGCCTGAGGTGACGCTGTTGTTGCCGTCGCCACCGGCGATAACGTTGGCGCCGTCGCCGCCGTCGATGGTGTCATTGCCTGCATCGGAGGTGATGTCATCGGCGCCGAGTCCGCCGCTGATGAGGTTATTGCCACCGCCAGCGCTGACGGTGTCGTTGCCGTCGCCGGTGGTGATGGTGTCGTTGCCTGCGCCGCTGCTGACGTTATCCGTGCCAGCGCCGGTGGTGATCGTTGTTGCGGCGGTAAGACCGCTGATTGTATCGGCACCTGTGCCTGTCGTGATCGAGCCGCCGCCCATCGCCATGATCACATTGGCGCCATTGCCGCCGTCGATGGCGTTGGTGCCGCCCGCATCGGTCAGGGTGTCGTCGCCCTCACCGAGGCTGATGCTATCGCTGCCCGTCGCCGTGGTCACATTGTCCGCGCCTGCGCCGGACGTGATCGTATTGGCACCACCGGTGTCGACCAGGGTATCGTTGCCGTCGCTCAGCGAGATGATGTCGCCGTCAACGCCGCTGCTGACGGTGTCGTTGCCGGTACCGCCCTCAATGATATTGGCCCCGTCACCGGCCGTAATGCTGTCGTTCTCGCTGCCGCCGTCGATATTGTCGGCTGCCACGCCCGAGATCACGCTGTCGTTGCCCGCACCCAGCGTGATGGTGTTCGCACCAACGCCCGCATTGACCGTATCGTCACCACCACCCCCGGCGATGGTGTCGTTGCCGGTCGTGGTCACGATGGTGTCCGCACCTTCGCCGCCGTCGACGTTGTCGTTGCCGCTGCCGCCGGTCAGGCTGTCCGTTCCGTCCTGGCCGCCGATGGTGTCGTCGCCGGTGGAGCCGAGCACCGTGTCATCGCCGAGGTTGCCCAGGATAAAGTCGTTACCGCCGATAGCCGCGATCGTGTCATTGCCCTGGCCGCCCAGCATCAGGTCGGCGCCGGCGCTGCCCGTGATCGAGTCGTCGCCGAGGTTACCTTGTGCGAACTGGATGATGGCAGGGTTGGACGCGCCACCGAGGTCGATGGTGTCGTTATCCCGACCTCCGAAGATCACGTCGTCGCCGGAGCCACCATTCAGCGAATCGTCGCCCTGGTTGCCCTGCAGCTGGTCGTTTCCGCCAACGCCCTGAAGTGTATCATTGCCAGTGCCGCCATAGAGGCCGTCCCGGCCCGCGGTGCCCGACTGGTTGTCATTGCCGGTCGTGCCCGCATACAGCAGGGATCCATCCGAAAAGGTCGAGTCCGTTTCGCCGCGGAAGCCGCCCGGATCGTTGAACGTCACGACCTTGTTCGGTGATGTCAGCGTAATGAAATCCGGGGTCGTCGCCGTGAACGGCACGAAGGTCACCGACACCTGCGAGGCGGTCAGCCCCGGGGTCGTGAAGACCAGTGCGTCAGTTGCGGTATATGACAGGCCTTGCGCGGCCGTCATGTCTTCAAAGAAGTAAATCGCCACTGCGCGACTCCCATATACGAATCAGGTTGTGTCCCTAGATCGGGAGCGTACCGACAAATCCTTCACTAAGGTTACCGTGCCGGGCGTTGCGGGCAAGAAACCATTGCCAAAGTCGGCATTTGCCGTGGCGATCACGCCGATCCGTCGTATCGGCGCAACAGTTCGCGGGCTGCGCGGTCGGTTTCGGCCAGTGGCAGATAGGGTTGGGCGGTCAAATCGCCCGCAAATGGCTGCGACACGCCGCGTTCGCGCAGACCTTGATGAAAGCGCGCCAGCTTCGCGCTGTGTCCAGCCATTGCCAGAACGAACAGCGGCTTGCCTGTGGCGGCAGCGTCGGTGGCAAGGTTGGTTGAGTCTTCCGTCACCAGGATCGCATCGGCGGTGGCCAGAAAGGCGACGTAGGGATTGTCGCCCACCCCGTCCCAGATCATTCCCGGCAAGGCGCCGAGTTCCGCCGTGATGGCTTCACGCGCCGGGCCCGGCGTGCGGCGGGTAAAACTGACCAGCACCGATCCACCTGCATTTTCCACAGCGCGCGCGATCTGGTGGGCCATCGTGATGGCGTGTCTCTGCGGGAGGTGATGAGCTCTGGATTTTCCGCCCACGATGACGGCCACGACGGGCCTTGGCAGGTGGGCAAACCGTTCCTGAAACCGGGCCTTTTCCAGCGCCAGTCGCTCAGGGTCGATACGGTTTGGCGCCCCAACAATGGGAAACACGTTGGGTCCGGCGAGGCCGTCGTGCTCCGGCGGGATCACGAGGTCGAACCGGTCCAGCGGTGCGCGCGGATGCTGGGTCTGGACGACAAAGGTTTTCCCGGCCGCCAGCGTGAGCATTCGGGTCGACAACGGCACAGTAGCCCGGCCTGCGGCGATCCAGATGTCAGGGTATGGCGGTTCAATCGGGTCGCCGGTGCGCGCCGCCGGGGGGATCAGGCGCCAGGGCAGGCGCCCCAGGCCGGCCTTCCAGCCGATCCGCTTGACGAGGATGTGTGCCGGTCGCAGCCGCGACACGGCTTCGGCCAGCCCCAGGGCCTGGGCTTCGATGCCGGCGCGACCGTCCGAAACGGCCCAGATCCTTAAGGGACGCGCCGCCGTAGCCATCGTGTGGGTGTCAGACCCACTCCACCTTGGTGATTTCGTAGGCCTTGACGCCGCCTGGGGTGTTGACCTCGACCACGTCGCCGCTTTCCTTGCCGATGATCGCCCGCGCGATCGGCGAGGTGATCGAGACGCGACCGCGACGCACATCGGCCTCGTGCTCGCCGACGATCTGGTACTTGGCGGCTTCCTCGGTGTCTTCGTCGATCACCGACACCGTGGCCCCGAACTTGATCTGGCTGCCGGAGAGCTTGGAGACGTCGATGACCTGCGCGCGGGCCATCTTGTCCTCGATCTCGGCGATCTGGCCCTCGATCCAGCCCTGGCGATCCTTGGCGGCATGATACTCGGCGTTTTCCGAGAGGTCGCCGTGCAGGCGCGCTTCGCCGATCGCGGCGATTACGGCCGGTCGCTCGATCGTCTTCAAACGCTTCAGTTCAACGTCGAGAGCCGTGTAGCCCTCGCCGGTCATCGGAACTTTTTCCATCGTGACTCGAAGTTCGCCCCAAGTGTGATCCGCAAATCCGGCCGCTGGCGGAAGCGTACCGGGGGCAGAAAGGCTAGGATTGTGCGGCGCAAAAATCAAGAGGGGATGCGACGCAATCGATCAGCGCCAAGCCCGGGACCGGTCAATCCTTGCCAAATCCAGAGTGGCACCCCCGGAATGTTGAAGCAAGGTTTCGGGCTCGCTTCAGGGATTATCTGATCAGTCAGCCTGGTGGCGCAGCACGATCTTTCCGAAGTGCGCATTGGCCCGCATTCTGGACAGGGCATCCGCGAAGTCAGCCAGTTCAAAGGCGCTGTCGATGGGCATCGTGAAGCGGCGCTCACTCAGGAGCGGCCAAAGATCAGCCACCATGGCCTCATTGATGGCGGCGACCTCATCGGGTGTGCGGGTGCGGAAGGTGACGCCGGTATAGGAGATCCGACGCAGCGCGTGCAGGTCAGCGTCGAACTCTGCCTTCATCCCGCCCAGCCGGCCGACGTTGACGATGCGGCCCAGCACCCGGGCCGCGCGCATGTTGGGGGAGATCAGGGCGCCGGAAATCTGGTCGATGATCAGGTCGACGCCCTTGCCGCCGGTGAAATCCAGCACGCTCTGCACCCAGTCAGGATCAAGTGTGTCGATGGCCAGGTCCGCCCCGAACTCCGCGAGCCGGGCGCGGCGAACCGCGTTGGTCGACGACCCGATCACAGAGGCGGCCCCAAGGGCTTTGGCGATCTGCATGCCCAGCAGGCCAACCCCGCTGCTGGCGCCCTGGATCAGCACCGTCTCGCCGGGCTGTATGGCGCCGACCGTGATGATCGCATTGTGCAT